>CALIIG010000158.1 GCA_938018155.1 uncultured Prevotella sp. | reverse complement strand
CTCATTGCAACTTAAAATCAAACGGTTGCAAAGGTAAAAAATAAAATTAAAAGATTAAAAGATTAAAGAATTAAAAAATGTAAAAGGCAAAAAGCTGTTTAAAGGTAAAAGAGCTATTTAAAAGTAAAAAGGTAAAAGAGTAAAGGATTAAATTTTTATTCAAAAACAAAATCATGTTTATATACCATAGCGCATTTTTCCGCTTTAAAACGAAATAACCCTACCCCTTTTCATAAATAAAAACAGGGGCAGGGCATTTATTTTATGCACCTTCTGAAAGGTAGAAACAAGAACTTTATGGTATTATATTTTTGCGTTTATACCATCATTACAAAGTCGTTACTGTGTATCGTCACGACATTTGCAATTACAAAAGTCTGGTATCAGGAAGTATTCACTTTCCCGTTACTTCATTCTTTGCCTCTCCGGGCATCATAATAACGCTAATTTTATTGGCACCAGACAGGAACTCTTTAACGAAACTGCTGATGGTCTGCGGCGTCTGCGACTCAATAATATGCTTGTACATCGTATGGTTATCTTCGTTCATGGTGTAGTTCCGCCACACAATGTTTCGCCAATAATCGTTGCTCTTAATGGCGTTTTCATATTGTTTGAGCATGTATTTCTGCACTTTTGCCAGCATGTCGGCATCGCAGGCGCGGGCCAGATTCTGCATTTCTTCGTTCATAATACGTATAACCGTATCTTTCTTCTCGGGCTTCATGGGACATGCAGCTTCAATTTCGGCAAAATGATAACCGTCATCGGCAATACTCATATCGCCCTGAGCACCGCACGAATAGGCAGCACTGGCTTCCTCTCTTATCTTTTTAAGGTATACCATGGTGAGAATTTGCCCTGCAATATTCGCCTGAAGCGACTTCTCAAGCGTATACGGAGTTTTCTGGTTTAGCCAAACCATCTGTATATTTGCCTTTGGCGTTTCCATCTTTCTGTTGAAAGAAATATCAACGTTTTCGGTGGTAAGATGCGATACGCGCAGACTTTTCGGGTTGTTTCCCTTAGATGGAAGTGCACCCAGATACTGACAAATCAGCGGCCGGATGGTCGAATCGTTATAATTTCCACAAAGCTCAAACGTCCACCCGTTGGCGTTTTCGGTGCGCTCGCGTGCCATATTGAGAATGCGATCGTAGTTTACATTCTTAATATCGGCCTGCAAAAAGGGCTGCCGCCGCCAGTCATTGCCATACAAAGCATGGGTTAAACTGTCGCCGAATGCTATTTCAGGACTCTCCGACCGGTTCTTTAAAGCCACCCCATATTGCTGCATCAGGTTGTTGAAGGCGTCGGCATCCTTGCGTATTGATGTGAAATAGAGATAGGTAAGCTGAAGCATTGTTTCTACATCGGTGGGGGTAGAGCTGGCGTTTAGCTGCATGGTGCGCTCGTCCATCTTCAATTGTGCATTGGCAATTTTGCCGGCAAGGGCTTTGCCTAATTCAACAGACGAGAAGTCGCCCAGCCCGCTATTGTCAATCACACCGTCGAAAACCTGAATATTTGCAAAATCAGCCTTTCCATAATTACTGCTTCCAGAGCCTCCCTTGCCGGTTAGTGTGACCTGGTCTTTCTTGTATTCGGTTTTCTTCAAAAGCACGGTAACGCCGTTCGACAATTTAATAATGTCATAGTCAAACAACTTACTACGCGTCTCCTTCTTAATTTTTCCCGCTTTGGGAAGCTTCTTAATAAGAGGCTCGTTTTTAACGTTATCAGCGTATGCTGACACCTTTGTCGCGCGCCCTTCGTTTACCGCCTGCAGCAGCTGTGCTTCGGTAGGATATACGTTCCCTTCCTTTTCGTTGTTGAAATTCAGTATTACAAGGTTCGAATCGCTTTTGGTAAGAAGCTCGGGCAACACCTCATTGATAGCCTCAAGAGGTATGTAAGGCACAAGCTGTTTCATGAGCGGATAGGTAAATTCAATGCTGGGCATGGCATCATTGTGCAGGAAATTGTCGACGGCCAGGCTTACAAACGAGGCATTTGTCTGCTTATCGCGGTTTGAATAATTCTTTTCAAGTTCGCTCAATACATTGCTCTTAAAACGCTCATATTCGGTAGCGGTAAAACCATATTCGGCTGCCTGTCTTGCCACAACGATGGCAGCTTTCAGTGCCTCGGCCGTCTTGTCAACGTCTTTTGGCACTACATTCAGCGAAAAAGCGTCCTTTGTTTTCGACAACAAGTACCCATCGTCCTCGGCATGTGCCATTACAAACGGGCAGTCGGCTTGCTGTGCGGCCTCGGTAAAGCGTGCATTGAGCATCGTTACAGCGGCTTCTTTGGCGTAGTTTTCGATGAAATAGGGCAGCTGTTGCTTCAAACTGTCGGGATAAACGTCATGCTTTATCATCATCGATACAAACGAGTTTTTCAGCTCTTTATCCTTGTCGATAACTACGATTGGGCGGGCATTGTCGGGTACTTCGGCCACAACAAGTGGGGCTTCATGAGCCGGATTGGTTATATTGCCGAAGAGTTTTTTAATTTGTGCTTCAATTTTGTCAACGTTAACATCGCCTACAACAATGATGCCCTGATGGTCAGGATGATACCATTTGCGGTAATAGTCGACGAGTTCCTTGCGTTTGAAGTTGTCGACAATTGACATAAGGCCTATGGTATACCTTTGCCCGTACTTCGAACCCGGGTATAATCTCTCCAGGTTACGCTCGAGCATACGGCTCGAAGGCGACGTACTCTGTCGCCATTCTTCATGTATCACGCCGCGCTCCTTTTCTATTTCGCTCTGCTCTAACGAAAGCCCCGTCGACCAGTCGCGCAGGATAAGCAAACAGCTGTCAATGGTACCGGCGTTCGTTGTAGGCACATTGTCTATATTATATACCGTTTCATCGGTCGAGGTATAGGCGTTGAGGTCGCCTCCAAACTCAATACCGTGTGCCCGACACCATTCTATAAGGTCGTTGCCCTTGAAATGATCCGACCCGTTGAAGGCCATATGCTCGAGGAAATGAGCCAGTCCGCGCTGGTCGTCGTTTTCCTCAATCGAACCCACTTTCTGTGCAATGTAAAAGTTGGCGCGATGTTCGGGCCAGTTGTTATACCTTATATAATAGGTTAATCCGTTCGAAAGTCTGCCCACTCTGAAGGCCGTATCGGCCGGAATTATCTGGGCTGGCATCTGTGCTGCTGCCGTAATGGTCGTGGCCAAAAGCAGCAGTGAGAAAATAAAATGCTTGAATCTCATGTTTGATTTATTTATTATTTATGTGTAAAATCAATATATTTTATCTTTTATAAGAGGGCTGACAGGCAACCCATTATGTGTTGTTTTTTTCCCTTTTCATCATATTGCGCGGATGATGAAGCAATATTTCCTGACGCAGTGTTTCGTCATCGAGGTGCGTGTATATCTCAGTTGTGCCAATGCTGGCATGGCCAAGCAGCTCCTGTATCACGCGCAGGTCGGCACCCCCGCGCAGCAAAGCTGTGGCAAAACTGTGGCGAAGGGTATGCGGCGATATGGTTTTCCTGATGCCTGCAGCCTCACCAAGCCGCTTTACCATGATAAGAATCATGACCCTTGTAAGGTGATGGCCCCGGCGATTCAGAAATACATAGTCTTCTTCGCCAGGCTTAATGTCCATGTGTCTGCGGTCGTCGAACCACAAATTCAGCTCATGAATGGCACGCTCCGAGATGGGAACGAGTCGCTCTTTGTTGCCTTTTCCAAGCACACGAATAAACCGTTGTTCAAGGAAAAGTCCGGAAAGTTTGAGGTTTGTAAGTTCCGAGACGCGCAAACCACACGAAAAAAACATTTCAATAATAGCGCGGTTGCGGTGCCCTTCTTTCGCAGAGAGGTCAACGGCAGCCTCTAAACGGTCTACCTCTTCGGTGCTCAAAAACTCGGGAAGATGCTTGGGAAGGTGCGGCGATACGAGCAATTCGGTAGGGTCTACCTCAATATAACCGTCTAAAACCAGATACCGATAGAACGAGCGCACGCCGCTAAGTATGCGCGCCTGCGACTTTGCCCCGATGCCATGCTCGTGTAATGAGGCCGCAAAATGGTCTAAATCGTCGAGCTTTACGCCAAGCGGGTCGATGCCTTCAGCTTGCAGATAATGAAGAAGATAGTCTAAATCGTGTCGGTATGCTTCGAGCGTGTTGACCGAATAGCTGCGTTCCAAATGCAGATAGCGGATGTAACGCCTTACGATGTCGGCAATATCGGGGGATTTATATAGCTTTTTCGTTTGCATATAGCTCTTTTTACGTATCTTTGCAACAATGGTATATATGGTGCATGCAGCTTTACGGGCTGCTCCGTACAAGGCTGCAACCCTATCGGGGATGCTGAAAAAGCAACGGTTTATGGCTGATAAGCACGCACGATAATACGAAACTGATACAAAGTTAACTGAAAAACTTAGAAACTGCAAAATATAAAATGAAGAAGATTTTAATTGTCAACGGGCCAAATTTAAACCTGCTGGGTGTTCGCGAGCCGGCCGTTTACGGACGCAATTCGTTCGAAAACTATCTTCCACAGCTTCGTGCCGATTTCCCCGATGTGAAGTTAAGCTGTTATCAAAGCAACGCAGAGGGCGAACTGATTAATAAGATACAGGAAGCCGGTTTTGCCTGCGACGGCATTATTCTCAATGCAGGAGCCTACACACATACATCGATAGCGTTGCTCGATTGCATCCGTTCAATTGCCTGTCCGGTGGTTGAAGTGCACATCACAAACGTGCACAAGCGCGAGGAATTTCGCCATAAGTCGATGATTTCGGCGGGTTGTCTGGGTGTAATTTGCGGCTTCGGACTGAACAGCTACAAGCTGGCCGTAGAAGCCATACTGGCGTATATTTCAGAAGGTAGCGAAGAAACTGCGGAGCATACCGACGGCAGCAAACGATGACTGATACAGAGGCTTTACACCAGTACATCAAACAGCACAGCACTTCAGAGGGCGATTACCTTTACCGTCTGTGGCGGGCGGAGAACATTCACACCATACACGGCCGCATGTCGAGCGGTCATGTCGAGGGCCGACTGCTGAAAATGCTGGTCGAAATGATACGTCCACGCCGCATTTTAGAGATAGGAACATTTTGCGGTTACAGTGCGATATGTATGGCCGAAGGCCTGGACGAACTGGTGAAAACCAGCTATTCCGAAACCCTTTCGGGGCATGGGGCAGATGCTTCGGCCTGTCTGACCGACAGCACCATGCAGCCGATGGTTTACACTTTCGAAATTAACGATGAGCTTGAAGACTTTACACGCTCGTGGATTGAAGGCTCGCCCGTAGCCCGTTACATACGTTTTATAATTGGTGATGCAAAGGTTGAGGCACCCAGGCTGGGCCTGACCTTTGACATGGCTTTCCTTGACGGGAACAAACGCGACTATATTGCCGACTACGAAATGACGCTCGGCCTGCTAAACCACGGTGGATATGTTTTGGCTGACAATACACTTTGGGACGGTCATGTGGTTGACAGGGATTACGATAACGATGCGCAGACCGTTGGAATACGGCAGTTTAACGATTATGTTGCGCGCGACGAACGTGTAGAACAGGTTATTCTGCCCCTGCGTGACGGTCTTACCCTGATACGCAAAAAGTAGTTGTTTTTGCGGTTCTATTTTATTTTTCGTTTTACCTCCCGCGTTACAGTTTATACCGTTACGTCGTAACGCTTCTCCCATTATTACACGCCCAAGCTGCCTTTCTTCAACCCATATTCTCCCTTTACACTATAAAGGTCATCGTTCGACGGCCGTCAGCAGCGCGTACGGCGGCCGTCGTATAACGTGTTCGACGGCCGTCAGCAACGTGGCTGACAGCCGTCGAACAATGACGTTAGTTTTATTTTGTTGAAGGAAAAGGGGCTGTTACAGCAGCCTTTTGCTCAGATAGCGGACAGGATACCATACAGAAAGCCATCCGGCAACGATGACAGTGATGAAAATGATCAGAACGTCGGGATAATGAACACTGACGGGATAGGCATTGACAATGTAACTACCGTCGGCGTTGCCCATCCTTACAAACCCGAACTGCTGTTGCAACAAACACAGCAAAAGCCCCAAACCTATACCCAACAGGGCACCGAAAACGCTGATCATACGCCCTTCAAACAGGAAGATGCGCGTTATCTGGCGGTCGGTTGTGCCCAAATTGCGGAGCGTTGTTACATCGTCACGCTTATCGATGATGAGCATTGACAGCGAGCCTATAATATTAAAGCAGGCCACAATAAGGATAAACGTAAGGAAGATATAAGCCATGAGCTTCTCAATCTGCATAATTTTGAACGTGTCGGCCTGCTGTTCATAGCGGTCCTTTACGGCAAAACGGCTGCCTGCAATTTGCTGTATCTGACGTTTGGTTGCGTTGAAATCGGCATCGGGTTTCAGGCGTAATTCGAGAGCCGACAGGCGTCCCTGCTGGTCGAACAGCCTGCGCGCAAAGCCGATACTTGTCAGAATGTAGTTCTTATCATACTTGCCTTGATTGACGGCAAAGATGACACCGGAGGAGATTAGCGAGTCGACGACGAACCCATCCTGCGGGTTACTCATGTCGAGCTGGCCCTCACGACGCGGCGCGTATATCTTTAAGTATCCCCGCCAGTTGGCTCCCGTGCCGAGGTTTTGGGCGAGACGTATACCCGGTGTGCCGTAATCGAGGTTGGCAGTATGCAGTTGGAACTGGCCGTCGCCATAGAGAATTTCGGTGATATGCGTCAGATTGGCGAAGTTATCATCAACGCCTTTCACGGTAACCATGGCCTGCTTGCCCTGATAAACAGCCAGTGCCATGTCCTGAAGACTCTCAGTAGCAACATCAACCTGCGGCAAACGGCGAATCTTTGTCAGCACGGGGTCGTCGGCTGCAGCGGTTTTTCCCATAACGGGCATAACCTTAAGCTGTGGGTCAAAGTTGGTAAAGAGGTTGGCAACAAGGTCCTGAAAGCCGTTGAATACTGACATAACGACAACCAGTGCCATCGTAGCCACTGCCACTCCCACGACTGAAATCAACGAAATAACGTTGATAACGTGGGTCTTTTTCTTTGAAAAGAGATAGCGTCGTGCAACAAAAAAGGGGAAATTCACGGTTTTATTTCTTCAGAAGTTCGTCAATATGGTCAATGTAATCGAGGCTGTCGTCAATAAAGAAACGCAATTCAGGGATGATGCGCAGCTGGTTACGCACGCGTTTTCCCAGCTCATAGCGTACGCTTTTTTCGTTGCGTGTGATGTTATTTAGTATTTCTTCGCCTTTCTCTGACGGGAAAATGCTGAGATAAGCAGTGCATATACTAAGGTCGGGACTGATGCGAACGCGGGTAACACTAACCAGAACGCCGTGCATCTGGCGGGTTTGAAGCTGAAAGATTTCGGCCAGTTCTTTCTGGAGTAAGCGTGATATACGGTTTTGTCTGGTCTCTTGCATATTGGTGTTTTTGTTTAAATGGATAGGAAAATGAACTTTTAAGCCGTAACAATGGTTTAACCTAACTCAACATGTCCGGCTTCAATGTTTTCGTGAAGAAATATGGAAGCACTGGCCTTAAACTTGTCGGGGCTTTCGGATGTAAGGTAACGGGCCGTTCCTCCACGGGTTAACCGCTGCTCCATATCAGGATGGCGACGTAGATAATCGCGCAGGCTCGATGCCACATACTCGCCCTGAGGCACGAGGCGTACGCCGGGCCTGGTATATTTTAATATCTTTGGCATGAGCAGAGGAAAGTGGGTACATCCGAGGATAATGGTATCAATGTCGGGGTCTTTCAGCATAAGCTGGTCGATTCGCTTCTTGACAAAGTAGTCGGCACCGGGCGAATCGGCTTCGTTATATTCAACCAGGGCTACCCAGAACGGACAGGCCTGACCCGTAACCTTGATGCCGGGCCATAGCTTTGCTATCTCTAAAGCATAGCTATGGCTCTTTACTGTGCCTTCGGTAGCGAGCAAACCTACATGGCCGTTGCGCGTAAGATTTCCGATAATTTCGGCAGTAGGCCGGATAACACCGAGCACACGGCGTGACGAATCCCATTGTTCGAGGTCGTTTTGCTGTATGCTTCGCAAAGCCTTGGCCGAAGCAGTGTTACACCCCAGGATAACCAGCTGGCAGCCCATATCAAACAATTTCTTTACGGCCTGGCGCGTAAACTCGTAAACAACCTCGTAAGAGCGCGGACCATAAGGTGCACGGGCGTTGTCGCCAAGGTAAAGATAGTCATACTGTGGCAGCAGTTGACGAATGCCATGCAATATGGTTAGTCCGCCGTAACCGCTGTCGAAGATACCTATCGGCCCTTGTTTTATAACTTTTAATGCATCGGAAGACAGTTCGTTGGTGGAATTATTGTCAACGTAATGTTCTTGAAATTGAAGGTCCTGATTCATAAAACGCGCCTGCAAGCTGATGTTATGATTGAGCGGGAAAGAATGACATGGGAAAAAATTACACAACGAGGTAAGCAGACAAACTGCCTACTTTACGGCATCAACAACCGTGGCTGTGACGTCAACACCCGAAGTTGTGTTGATAAAAGGAACGGCATTATCGTCTGTATTGAGAACAAAGGCTAAACCCAAAGCCTGTCCTACGCGCTGAATAACAGTATTGAGACGCTGATTTACAGGCGCAAAAGCCTTGTTTTCAGCATCTTTTAGAAGCTGCTGTGCTTTTTGTTTGAAAGTAATATTCTTTTCCATGAGGTCCTGAAGCTCGGCTTGTCGTTTTTGGAGTATGGTGGGAGCAAAGTCGTGTTGGCCCGCAAGGAACTGCTCGTATTTTTGATTAAACTCATTTTCAACGCGCTTCATTTCGAGGTCGTATTTCGTTCTTAAGTCGTCAATGCTACGTTGAGCAGCCACGTAATCGGGCATCAGCCTCTGCACTGACGAGTAGCTCAGATAGCCAAAACGTAGCGATGAAGGAGCATCGCCAGCCTTAACTTTGGTATTTTGCACCGCAGACGCGGGTGTTTCAGCATATTCAGATGCGGAGGCTACGTCCTGGGCAGAAGCCATAATGGTCATTGTACTAAAGAGAGACAGAAATATGAGATGTTTCATAGCACTTTGCCTTTTGAAAGTTTTTAGTGGAATAATAATATAAAGGTGAGGCCACCACAGGGAGACCTCACCCACGCCTCCCGTTAAACGCAGAGAGGACTGTGCGCAATTACTTCATTTTAGCAATTTCGGCCTGAACTTTTGCCGTAACGTCATCAACGTTTGCACCAGTATAAACTGCTACACCGTCTTCGAAAATATAGGTGTAACCACCAGTCTTACCAACGTTATTGATAGCGTTACGTACCTTTGTTACAACAGGTTGCATCTTATCTTGCTGCATCTTCTGGAGAGCCTGCTGATTGTCCTGGTACGTTTGCTGCATCTTTTGATACATGTTTTGCAACTCCTGCTCTTTCTGTTGTTGAGCGGTTGCGTTCATTGTGCTCTTGGCTTTCTCATAGGCTTCCTGCTGGCGTGTGAACTCTGCCTGCATACCTTTCAGGTCGTTTTCGTAAGTTTTTGACTGTGCTTCGAGCTCGCCGTTGATTTTAGCAATTTCAGGAAGTGCCTGCATGATGGTTTGGGTATTTACTTTTCCAAATTTCTGTGCGAAGCCCGACAGAGGAGCCATCAGCATCAACATGAATAAAAGCTTTTTCATTTGTTTTTCTATTTGATTGTTTTTAATATTGATAATCGATATAATGTTAGAGGGAAACGGACGGCTATCTGTAAAACCGATGCTTAAAAGACGTCTTGTTCACAATGGTCTACAGGTATGACAACCGTTATTTGTTATAACCTAATTTTTCCAAAACCTCGTTTGAAATATCAATCTTTGGCGAGCCAAAGATAATAGCGGTATCGCTTGAACGGTCGAGAACCAGGCTGTAACCGCGCAGTTCTGAAATCTCCTTCACCACATTGTAAACTTCTTCCTGTATGGGCGACATCAGACTTTCGCGCTTTTTGAAAAGCTCTCCCTCCGGGCCAAAGTACTTTTTCTTTAAGTCGGAAGCCTGCTTTTCTTTCTGCATGATTTGCTCCTGTTTGGTTTTCTTCTGCTCCTGTGAGAGAAATACAACCTCGTTTTGGTAATTTTTATACATGATAGAGGCCTCAGTGTTAAGAGCCTCAACCTCAGCCTGCCACTTCTTACTTACCTGATTGAGCTGCTCGTTGGCGCGTTCGTATGCAGGAATATTTTTGAGAACATATTCCATATCAACCAAAGCAAACTTCTGTGCTTTGGCAAAGGTTGGTAACATAGCGAATAAAGCGAGAACAAAAAGCACTTTAACGAATCGCGTTTTCTTCATTGATTTTATATTTTCCATTTGTATACCCTTTCTGTTAATGGTTTACATTTATGTCTATGACTATATTCAGATTAAAAAGTTTCAAAACAATACGTTTTTTCTTATTTGGGAATGACAGGGCCTCAATGTTTTAAATACCTTTAAAGACTTATGTCATGAACCTTAAATTCTTTACTTTTAGTATCGTAATTATTTAAAAATTCGTCTTTACTTTTTTATTATTTTACTTCTTTACCTTTCTTAGAACTCCTGTCCTAAGATAAAGTGGAACTGGCTTCCACCCTTACGACCGTTAACGTTATCGCGGTCGAAGCCGTATCCCCAGTCAATACCCATCAGACCAACCATAGGTAAAAAGATGCGGACACCAATACCGGCACTGCGCTTCATGCTAAAGGGATTGAAGTTTTTAACGTCATTCCATGCATTACCTCCTTCGAGGAAGCCAAGACCATAAATCGTAGTATTGCCCAACATAAACGGATAACGCAATTCGAGTGTGAAACGATCGTAGGCATATCCATTATAAGCCAGCGAACCATTCTCATATCCACGAAGGCCGACCGTTTCCTCGGCATAGCCCGATGAGTAGCCACTCATACCGTCACCACCCACATAATAGGTTTCGAAGGGGCTCTTCTTATACTTATTATAGCTGCCCAACAGACCAAGTTCTGCACGTGTCATTAGGACGAAACACTTCTGAGCACTGTTAAGAGCTGTAAAGGTGCGGGCCTTAAACTTCCATTTATTATACTCGATCCATCTGAATTTCTCCTGCTGTTCTCTCACATAGCTGGGTGAATAAGGATTATTTGCCAGATTCTTGTAATCCTTATGATCCCACGCCGACCATGGTGGCGTCAGTGTAACACTAGCTGTAAACTCGGAGCCACTGCGCGGAAAGAGTTGGTTATCTGTTGAAGAACGATTCAAAGATATACTGAGATTCAGGTTGTTTGCATTGCCGTTTGACATCAAGAAGTACGACCAGTTCTTCAGCATATAGCGTGTATAGGCCAGCTCTAGGGACAAAGTGAAGAAGTCGTCAGGCCAACGCAGTCGCTTTCCCCATCCAAGACTTGCACCGACAAGCTCAACATATTTATCAGGGTCTAAGTAATTCGTATAGTTATTGTAGCCGTATCGATAACTGTTATAACCATAAAGGTATTGGTTATAGTAGTTATTCATCGCGGCTGTATTATAGTAATTGCTGTTAATGTCGGTCTGTTTGCTGAAATATACGCCAAACGAGAACTGGATAGGACGCTTGCCACCAAACCAGTTGGTAGAGTAGTTGGCGTTGTAACTCTGGTAATATTTACCGTTTGTCTGAACGCCGATAGACAGCTTTTCGCCGTCACCGATTGGCATAATTCCCCTATGCTCCTTATTTTTACGGAATAAATTGGCCATGGAGAAGTTGTTAAGTGTAAGTCCTACGCGCCCGATGATACCGGTTTGCCCCCATCCGAGCGAGAACTCTATTTGGTCATTCGACTTCTGTTCAAGCTTCCAGTTAAGATTTACTGTACCACTTTCGTAGTCGGGCTTAACGTCATAATTAATCTTTTCTGGGTCAAAGAATCCCATAGAAGCTATTTCTCGATAAGAGCGCATGAGGGCATCTCTCGAGAATAAGTCGCCAGGTTTGGTACGAAGCTCACGTCGAACCACATTCTCATAAAGGCGAGTGTTCCCATAAATGCGCACATGGCTCAAATGAGCCTGAGGTCCTTCAAGGACACGCATTTCGAGATCGATAGAGTCGCCCGTCACATTCTGTTCTATTGGCTCAATATTAGAGAATACATAACCGTGGTTATAGTATAGGTTTCCCACCGCATCCTCATCTTCTTTCAAACGTTTGTTCAGAAGTTTTTGGTTATAAACGTCGTGTGGTTTCATACCAAGAACTGTCTGGAGATAATCGGAATTGTATACCGTATTGCCCACCCAGTGGATGTTTCTAATATAATATTTCTGTCCCTCATCAACCTTAATACGAATGCTTACATGCCTGGGGTCGACGTTCCATACGCTGTCACTAACAATGGCTGCATCGCGATAGCCCAGCTCGTAGTACTTTTCGAGAAGCTTTTCTTTGTCTGTTTTCCAGCGTTCGGGGGTATATTTCTTTGCCTTTAAGAATGAAGAGAGCTTGCCTGCCTCATGTGTTTTGGCAAAGGCACCTTTTTTAAAGAGACCACCTTTAATTTTAGAAGCCTTCAGTTGCCGATTCCCTTCAATGATGATATCACGTACCTTCATCTTCTCTTTCTTGTCAATATCAATATCGAGAATGACCTGATTCTTCTGCGTTACATCCTCGCGCTGCCTTATTTCAATATCTGCATTCTTAAAGCCTTTGTCGTCAAAGTATTTCTTTGCAAGAATTTTTGCACGGTCAATCATATTAGGTGTGATCTGCCCACCTTTGAGAATGCCGAGTTTTTGTTCCATATCGTCGCGCTCACTCTTCTTTAAACCAATATAGTTAATCTGGGAAACGCGTGGGCGTGGCTTAAGCGCAATATGCAAATATATTTTGTTTCCAACAATGGAATCGGCCGAAATCCGTACGTCTGAGAACAATCCGTGGTTCCAATAACGCTTTACAGCCTCGGTAATTTCGTTACCAGGCACGGTTATATGCTGTCCAACGGTGAGGCCGGAAATACCAGTAAGCATATAATCCTCATAGCCATTCATTCCCGAAACTTTAAATCCGCCAATCACTAAATCGCGTGGAGAACCAGCGTATGTGATGTCAGGATGGATGATTTTATCCTGTGCTTCAACGCCAATACAGCATGAAAATGCTATAATAGCGGCCATTATTTTTCGTTTTTTATAATGCATCCTTATACTCGTTGAACATTGAACAGGGAAGAAATAATCGAATGGTATATTATTTCGTTACATTCTTTTGTTCTCTGCCTTATTATTTATATATTATTTTTCTTTGTTTTTGTCTTTAATCAATTCTGTTTTCAGACTCGCCTTCTTCAATTTGCCTTTCGGTTTTACCAAATCGGCGTTGCCGTTTTTGGTAGCTTTCGATGGCTTTGTGCAAGTCGGTTTCTTTAAAATCGGGCCAAAAAGTATCGCAGAAATAAAGCTCTGAGTATGCAATCTGCCAAAGCAAGTAGTTGCTGATACGCAATTCTCCCCCTGTCCGAATGAGCAAATCGGGATCAGGCATAAAGCTGGTCTGAAGATGTTGAGCAATTAATTCTTCTGTGATATTTTCGGGTTGTAGGAAACTTTTGTTTTCATTTCCTCTTAAATTCTGCTGATTTTCGGTAATAATATCCCTGAGAGCCTGCGTAATTTCCCACCGTGAGCTATAACTTAGAGCCACCACCATAGTCATGGCTGTATTATTTTGGGTATGCAATTCTGTTTCAGATAGTTTCTTTTGCACTACTTCAGGCAGACGCTTTCTGTCACCAATAACGCGGAAGCGTACATTATTTTTCTGGAAAATCTCGTCTTCAAGGTTTGCCAATACGAGGCCCATGAGTGCCTGAATCTCACTAACAGGACGATCCCAATTCTCAGTAGAGAACGTGTAAAGGGTAAGATATTTTACTCCTAAACGCGTACATTCCGAGGTAATTCGCCTTACTGTATCGACGCCCGCCTGATGACCATAGCTGCGTTCTTGCCCGCGCTCTGTGGCCCATCGTCCATTACCATCCATGATGATGGCAATATGTTGCGGTATTTTCGTCATATCGAGTTCTGACATATTCTTTTATTTCCTTATACTGGCGAAACCGCCCTGCTGCAATTGATTTTATTTTATCCTCACTCTTTGTTACAGGTCTTACATTTTGCCATAAAACTGTATGTAAGTGTAAACTGAAGTGCCGAATAGCAATCGGTGTTCTTGAATAATCCACTGCTCTTAATAAAGTAGGGATCCCTGGCTCCATCAAGTTCATCACTTTGAGTAAAGTGCATGGCCCATTCCAGTCCGAGATTCACTTTGTCGCTGAATTTATATTTTGCACCGATACCAATGGGAACGTTTAATGCAAGTTTGCCACCATTCTTCTTATTCACATACGTCGTTCCAATCCCGCCAAATATAAATGGTGTAAGCTTTTTCGCCCCTCTGTAATCACGTCCTGTACCATAAGGCCAGAAGTTATACTCGTAGCCAACGCATACATCGTATATTGCATTATTAAATTCGTAAGGAGTTGTTGCATAAGCAGGATAGTATGTTTTCATCCCTTTCGACGAACCTTTCATCTTACCATAGCTAACATTCATTCTTAATGCCATATAGGGATTCATCACATAACGGCCTAAAACAGTTAGCATAGGTTGAAGGTTGTGGGTTAAATTATTGTTGAAGTCGCCCAGATAGCCAGTAAGTCCTGCACCTGCTCCTATCTCCATGCGATACTCAGGATCGTCCTGTGCCAGAATATTTGTCGTGGTACATAAACTGATTAGCATGATGATAAGAAAACTTCTCATCTTGTTTATTCGGTAAATATTTTCTTACTTGTTTCCCATCCAAGGCGTGCGCGTCTTGCAGTGTATACTTTATTGCTCCAAGTTTGTGTGACAAAAATAACATTACTGTCATTGCATCCCATAGCAACCGTAGCACTTCCGTTGAACCCTTCAGGAAGTGGATAATCCTTATTTATAGTCCATGTAAGGCCGTTATCCGGGCTGTAATAGAATTTTGTCAACTGATCACCTATGGCAAAAAGTCCGCCATCATACGAAATAACCTGTAAATGATGAAGTAATGGGAGCGTTAATCTGTTGCTACCATCTTCTGTATAGAATGACCAGGGCTGTCCCTTAATGTTATTATTATTTTCTTCGTCTTTGCTCCAGATTACGGTTTTATTGTTTTTATTGCCAATAAGAACAATGTTGTATACGAGGCTGTTGGCATTAGTTGTTCGACAAACAAAGTTAATATCGGTATCAGGCAACTTTGATACGTCGTCGTCTAAACTGTCTTTTGTCCACGTTATACCATGGTCTTTCGAAATAGATATGCCATTATTTGTAAGCGCATAAATACTTTTTGGCGAAGCTCCTATTAAACGATTCAAACTTGCTGAGCTTGCTACATTATTCCAGTTCTCCCCATCAGTAGAACTTATTATATTACCATTTTGCAGCGTATACATCACACCGTTCTGGGTAATTAAGTTAGCTACAGCTACCGTGTTAAGTGGAATATTAAAGGTTAATATTTGCCATTGTGAACCATTATACTTATATCCTACTGTCGAACCAACATTCCCAGCAAACAGGTACATTGTTCCGTTATTATTAATAAACTTGCTTTGTGATGCTAATTCAAGGTCATATACAGAAGTTACCCCCCATTTAAATTCATCTCCACTCTCCTGATGAATATTCACTTTTACTGTATATTCACGATAAGCCGACGCTTTCATGTTATATACACGCAGTTTAACGGGCCGTTTAAAATTAATAGAATCGTTGGCTTTATAATATACAACACTGTCTCTTCCACTCACATCCTTCAACATAAATACTACCGTACCACTGTTTTTACTTGTAATTTTAGCTAGTATGTGTGCAGCATCGGTACCGTAAGGCAGTGAATCGGTATTGTAAATCAAGTGATTAATCTGGTCAATATTGAAATGATATGAATCGGCTTTGTATGTCGATTTAACACTGCTATCCCTTAATCCATCCTTTGTTTTTGTCTGTCGGGTAATGTTTAATGTACCCAGAGAGAATGCCGTAATGGCCGTATCATCGTAGTATGTCGTTTTATCCTCAGATGTGCCCAAACATGATGACATAACCAGCATGGTTAGGGATATGATGAAAAGTGACGATAGTTTCTTAGTCATATTACATGCAATATATTAAAAAGTTACGTGCAAATTTACTTAGAATAATTTAAACGATAGCCGTTTTCACGTATTATTATAATATTTATTGATAACAACTAAACTTTTTAAGTTTGTTTAGGGGTTACGAATTGTGAAGTATTTTCAACAATTAAAGCAAAAAGGCAATACGATCACTCGCACTGCCTTCTTGTAAGAATAATGTTAATAGATGCCGATGCAAACCTAAGCAAAAACTTAGATCGGTTAAATCAACCTACACCAACATCATCTCTGATTCAAAATCTAATAACATAATCCTAATCTTTACCTTAAAAAATCTATCAAACTACTAACCTAATGAAACTTTATGTGTATCTTCTCTCGAAGACATTGCAAAGGTATATATTACTTTGTTAAGTTCCAAAAACATTAACATGTTTTATAAATATGGTAACTTGTACTGATTGGATATATTTAGTATTAAATAAAAACAAAAGGATAAAAGAAAATATTCTGCTATACGGAGACAGGAAAGGAGGAAACAACCTGATACAGGTACCACAGTAGTATTATCTTACAAAAGACACGGCAGTGAATCATAAAAACAATGGCTACCTCTACAAATAAGAGCAAAATATAAAGACCAAGACTGCAATTTTACAAAACAAACGACAAATTCCCTTTACTTTTTTTCATCTCTTCTTTTCTATTCGCGTCTCACGCAAGCCATACGGCTGCGTGAGACTTTTAATTTGGAGCAGGAAGGATATAAAAGTAAGATTAATAAAACTTTTTAATATGTCAAATAATTCTGTATCTATAGACTAATTCTACGGTATGTCCATACCAATACAAGTTTGTATGCGCATATTATATTATATAATGGTGAGATTGCGTTGGGCGTAAAAATCGGCAATGGTTTCAACGATAGCTTTTGAAACTGACATATCAATATAGCTGTACGGACGCTGCATTTGTATGGCCTTTACAAAAGAAACCAATTCGTATAGAATACCTTCGCCATCGAGCTGATAGAAATAACGCTTGTTGTTGGCGGGATTTTCGTAACGTATTTCAAAGTAATCGGTCTTCCACCAAGGTGCTGGAACGTAGATGTAACCAGCAGTTCCCGAGATAATTAACTCTCCCTCCGACTTCACACCCTGCCCTACTTTTAACGTTGCTACGGCGTGAGGATATACAAACGATATACGTGTAAAGGCATCGAAAAAGCCTTTATGGTTATCGAGCAACGTCACAATTTGGTGTTGATAATCGTTGGTTCCAAGTAGCTGGAAGATGGGAAGCATAGCTGTTGGTCCCCAGGCACAAATGCTGTTCCAGGTTTCTTGCACGTTAGAAAGGCTGGTATATGTGGCATCTACCGACACAATGTTGCCAATAATACCTGTTTTTGCCAACAGCACAAGACGATAGTAGGCCATTGAATAAGCTGTTTTAAGAGCGTCGGCAAGCAGGCATCCTTGTTCCCGGGCTAAAGCAAGTAGTTCGTTATACTGCTCTAAATCGATGGTTACAGGCGATTCGCAAAGCACGTTACAGCCATGCTCCAGAGCCTGTTTAATATCATTGTAATGGTGAACAGGACTTGAAATAACGTAAACGGCATTGCAATTATCGAGCAACG
>CALIIG010000157.1 GCA_938018155.1 uncultured Prevotella sp. | reverse complement strand
GTTCGACGGCCGTCAGCAGCGCGTACGACGACCGTCGAACGATGGGTGTGACGGCCGCCGTACGCGCTGCTGACGGCCGTCGAACACTGACTTTTTAAAGATGAAAAGAGAACCTGTATGACAGAAAGTAGTTTATCATATAGCATGATGCGCTTTATTTACAGGCTAAATGAATTTTAATATACGATTTAGGGAATGGAGAGATACAAAAGGGCGGGAGAATCCAACAAGGAATAGTCTCGCCTTTTTACGGCATAATCGTCTTGTCTCTATGCTGTAAAGACAACATAAAAGTGTCGTAATAACAAATCGTTATGCCGTAATGTGTATATGATTATAATGTGTGTATTTACTGACAGGCACGTATGTTGGCGTTGATGATACCCTGCTTGTTTAGCCTGTATCTTATATAAGGTGTGTGTTAGTGCATAATTCCCAATAGCCTGAGAATGTCGTTGAGGTTGGCAACCACCATAAGCAGAATGAGAATAGCAAAGCCCGCATACTCGGCACGTATCATAAAGGTTTCAGATGGTTTGCGGCGGGCAATGATTTCGTACAATAAAAACAGTACGTGGCCGCCGTCGAGTGCAGGAATGGGCAGAATATTCATGAATGCCAATATGATGCTGAAGAAGGCCGTCATCTTCCAAAAGAGGAACCAGTCCCATTGTGCAGGGAACAGGCTGCCGATGGTAACGAAACCGCCCAGGCTCTTTGCGCCGTCGGCAGAAAAGAGGTAACGCATATCGCTTACGTAGCCCGAGAGCACGTCCCAGCCGTATTTCGCACCGGCAGGAAAACTTGCAAGAAAGCTGTAACTGTCGTGTGTTATCCTCGATTCATACAAACGGCTAATATCAGCTACGTTGAACCCTAATTTCAAATCGGGCGTAAGCGTTGCCGTTAGCGTATCGTTCTTGCCGCTGGCAGCACGTTGAACCACGAGGTTTACGCTGAGTAGCTTAACGCTATCGCGGTGAGTTTTAACTGCAGAAAGCTGGTCACTTACACGCCCTATTTCCTCGGTAAACTCGTTATACGAGTCAATGTTTTTGCCGTTTACGGCTAAAATGTGGTCGCCTTTCTTTAAACCAATCTTCCATGCCGGCGTTTCTACAGTTTCTTTACTGTTTGCCGTTAAAGGTATGCGCTCCAAAACACTGTCGACAACAGCCGGAATGAACGGGCGTGTAAACTGTGGTGTAACCTTCAGCATATCGATCAGGTTGAGGTTACCCGGCATGGCGATGCGCACTTTCTGTCCGTTTCGTATTACGTCGGCATAGTGAGCTTTGGCCAAATCGCGATAAACGTCGACGTTAAAATCTTTGAACGGGCGTATGTCGGTGCCCGTAATGATGTCGTGATCCTTAAAGCCAAGCTGTATGGCTTCGGTGTTAAACTTCATGCCCTGCGTCATATCGGCCATGCGAACATAGCTTTCGCCCCAGTGGAACATAATCATACTGTAGATGAACAACGCCAGAACGAAGTTTACAACAACGCCTGCAACCATAATGATAAGCCGCTGCCAGGCCGGCTTTGTGCGGAATTCCCAGGGCTGAGGCTGACGTTTCATCTGCTCGGTATCCATGCTTTCGTCAATCATTCCCGATATTTTGCAGTAGCCTCCAAGGGGTAACCATCCCATCCCATACTCGGTATCGCAGCCCTTTGGCTTAAAACTGAAGAGCTTTCCACTCCATTTACCGATACCCAAATCGAAGAAAATGAAGAACTTTTCAACCCTTACGCCAAATAAACGTGAGGCCAAAAAGTGACCGCCTTCGTGTAAAAGCACGAGCAATGATATTGACAGGATAAACTGTAATAGCTTAATGAGAAATATTTCCATTGAATTTTAATCTTTTGTTTTAATAAATTATGGTAATAATGATTGTGCTATCCGGCGGGCCTCGGCATCGGTTTGTAGATAAGTGTCGAGCGTAGGATTAACGTCGAATGGCGTTTGTTGCATTGTGTTTTCAATAATATCGGCCATACCCATAAATGTACATCTGCCTTCGCGAAAGGCCAGGTTTACCACCTCGTTGGCAGCATTCAGTATACATGGCATGTTTCCGCCCTGATGAATAGCTTCGTATGCGAGAGCCAGACAGCGGAATTTGTTGATGTCGGGCTTAATAAAGTCGAGGTGTTGCATCTTGAAAAGGTCGAGCCTGTCGCCGTCGAGATGCAGACGCTGCGGATAGGAAAAGGCATATTGTATGGGTAATCGCATGTCGGGCACGCCGAGTTGGGCCTTTACTGCGCCATCAATGAACTGCACTCCGCTGTGTACAACCGACTGCGGATGGATGAGAACCTCGATGCGTTCGGCCGGAATGCCGAAGAGCCAGCGGGCTTCCATCACCTCAAATCCTTTGTTCATGAGCGACGCTGAGTCAATAGTGATCTTGGCTCCCATACGCCATGTAGGATGCTTTAGTGCGTCTTCGGCCGTAACCTGTTGCAGTTGCCCGTTTGAAAACTGACGGAAAGGGCCTCCCGAACAGGTGAGCAGAAGTTTGTCTACCGCGCTCATGTCTTCGCCAACAAGACTTTGAAAGATGGCACTATGCTCAGAATCGACGGGCAATAAGTCAGTATGGTATTGCTCAACTAAGCTCAAAATAAGCTCGCCTGCGACAACAAGGGTCTCTTTATTGGCTAAGCAAATTTTTTTATGAGCCTTAACAGCCCTGATGGTTGGCACCAAGCCGGAGAAGCCTACCATCGCAGCCAGCACGGCATCAATGGGTTCGGCTTCAACAATTTCGTTTAAAGCGTTGATGCCTGCATACACTTTGATATCAGGACGGTCGGCAAGAAGCGAAACCAATTTGTCGTAATGGGCCGTATTGGCTATAACAACAGCAGCCGGATTAAACTCGTGAGCCTGTTGCGCGAGCTTGTCAACGCTGTTGTTTGCCGTCAGACAGTAAACCTCGTAAAGGTCGGGATGCTGACGGATAACGTCGAGTGCCTGTACACCTATCGAGCCTGTACTGCCGAGAATACATATTTGTTGTTTCTTCATAATTGTTGTGTTTAAAGGCCGGGCAAGCCTTCGGGGATGTGCATGGTGATGGTTTGGCTGTCGGTATCAATAGCTTTTACCAGGTCGCTGGTGGCTGGAATAAGGACCTCCAGCCCCTCGGGAGTTTCAATTTCAAACAAAGTGTTGATGGTTGAATTGTCTACGGCTTTCAGCTTCCCGATGTTCTTCCCGTTGCCTGCATGAATAATGGAAAAGCCAATCATCTGTGCTGCCGACGGTGTGCCGTCGGCTTCGTCAGCCAGTGCACGCGGAAAGTAAATGTCGTGACCGGTTAATTCACGGGCCTGTTCCCCTGTATCGATGTCGGTAAATTTAATGAGGGCCGTTTCGTCAGAACGGAACCGGTATTCGTCTATAAAGAAAGGTACGAGAATATCTTCCATGTCGAGCACAATATAATCGGCATTAACGCGGTCGAACACGTCGTCATCGAAATGGAACGACAGTTCTCCCTTTACGCCATGAGGTTTGCCGATACGGCCTATTTTGTAAACTTCTTCTTTTTTTATCATCAGTATGGTGGATATTCCGGCACGTTAATCGTCGGTTCGCGTGATGTGTGCGCCGAGCCGGTTAAGCCTTAATTCAATGTCCTGATAGCCACGGTCAATCTGTTCGATATTGTCAATCCTGCTCGTTCCTGTTGCACTGATGGCGGCAATAAGCAAGGCTATGCCCGCACGAATGTCGGGACTTGTCATACGTCCTGTCCGTAAGGTAATGCGATGGTCCTGTCCGACGACGACGGCACGATGAGGATCGCAGAGAATTATTTGCGCTCCCATGTCGATTAACTTATCTACAAAGAAGAGCCTGCTTTCAAACATCTTCTGATGAATAAGCACACTTCCCCGTGCCTGTGTGGCGACAACGAGGAGCACTGACAGCAAATCGGGGGTCAGTCCGGGCCACGGAGCATCGCCCAATGTCATGATGGTGCCATCTAAGAATGATTGAATTTGGTAGTGACCATGATGTGGAATAACGAGGTCGTCGCCGTCAACGCCAATCTTTACGCCTAATTTTCTAAAGGCATCCGGAATCAAACCGAGGTTCTTTATAGAAGCATTTTTTATTCTTACGCCGTTACCCATCATGGCTGCCATGCCTATAAACGAGCCTACCTCAATCATATCGGGCAGGATTTTGTGGCTTGCTGCGTGAAGTTTATTCACGCCAACGATGGTAAGAAGGTTGCTGGCTATGCCGCTTATGTTCGCACCCATGTGGTTAAGCAAATGGCATAGCTGCTGGATATAAGGCTCACAGGCAGCATTATAAATAGTAGTGACACCCTTTGCAAGCACTGCAGCCATGATGATATTGGCTGTTCCGGTAACCGATGCTTCGTCAAGAAGCATATAAGTACCGTGTAATTGTTGGGCCTTTATTTGGTAAACACCGCGCGTTTCGTCTTTTTCGAAATGTGCTCCAAGATGTTTGAATCCGAGGAAATGCGTGTCGAGGCGTCGGCGTCCAATCTTATCTCCACCCGGTTTGCTGATTGCAGCTTTGCCAAAACGGCCTAAAAGAGGACCAATCATCAGCACAGAGCCGCGAAGAGAAGCACATTTTTTAACGAAGTCGACGCTGTCAAGATAGTCCAAATTCAGCTCATCAGCCTGAAAAGTATAGTCGTTACGGCTGTTTCGTTTTACCTTAACGCCTATTTCCTGCAATAATAAAATAAGATTGTTTACATCGAGAATATCAGGAATATTCGTAATGGTTACAGGCTCGTGAGTAAGTAAAGAGGCACAAATTACCTGCAAAGCCTCGTTTTTTGCTCCCTGCGGGGTGATAGTTCCCTGTAACGGATGCCCGCCTTCGATGATGAACGACGACATGGATTATCTTTTTTTTCGTTTGCGTTCTACGGGCCGGGCTGCGACCTTTTCAAACTTAAGACGCTTGGGATCAAGCTGAATCTTTCCATCAGTATAGTATGCAAGGTCGTCGGCTACCTTGTCACCATCGCTGAATCCGTGGCTCCATTGAATCAAGTCACGGTTCATTTGGTTGGCGGTAAGGACGGCAAGTGCGTCCCGTTCAGGGCCGGGATTCATAGATTTTAGTTGTTCAAAAAGCTCGAATACGATTTTACCATAATGCCTTACCGGAATGTTCGACATGGGATAAGGCATGGGCTGTGGCTTCTGATGGATGGTACGGGCTTGCGAAATGTCCACGGGCCAGTCAATATCAAACTTAAAATTGCTCATCAAAGCGAGCTGATCCCATAGCTTTTGCTTATAGTTTTCACCCTCACGTACTTGTGGAAGCATGCGCTCCATCGTCAGAATGATAGTCTCTGCACATCGTTGTCGGTCGGCTTTATTGTCGAGCGAAATGGCATAATCAACCATATTTTGTACTTCTCGACCGTATTCAGGGAGGACGAGTTTTTCGCGCTTCGTGTTATAATCTAATCCATCGATGTTCATAAATCATCAAAAAGTCAAATGGTTCTCTGAAAAAAGGGAGTGGGGTGGTGGAAATAAAAGCGGACGTTATAAAAGTTTTCCTGGTTGTTTTGCGACGAAATCTTTCAGATAAAAAGGCACAAAATAAGCCACATCCTCAAATTTTTCTTCGGCGATTCTTTTTTCAGCCAAAGGAAAAATGTTCTTGGCCAGAGGTTCAATACCCTTAATAAAGTGGGCATTGGGATGAGTAATGATGTCCTTGCATTTCGTGGCACCGTTACCAAAAAAGTATACAGGGTGCTCGTCGAGATAGTTTTTGTATGTATTTTCTTCTACAATGTCAGCGTGGATAGGACGGATTTCCTTAAGGCTGCGGTCGAAAACCTGAGCGTATACTTCCATGCGGCGTGCGTCAAGCATGGGGCAAAGCAGTGCGTCTTCTTCATTAATCTTCTCTTGTAACAGCACCGGCACACAAAGAATCTCCAATGTAGGCACGCCAATTAGCTTTATATTGCGACCGTAACATATGCCTTTCGCCATGCTGATACCTATGCGAAGCCCCGTGTATGAACCAGGACCGCAACTAACTGCCACCGCATCGAGTGGTATTGCATGATTGTCAGTGAATGAAATTGCCTGGTCAACAAACGAACCAAGCTGCTCAGCGTGGTTGGGTCCACTATAGTCTTCTTTCTCAAAAATACAGCCCCCATCCTGGCTTACCGCCACCGAGCATACATTTGTACTCGTATCAATATTTAAAATACAAGACATATTTCTGTGATAATATTTAATAATAGGTGCAAATTTACTCTTTTTTCCCTCATTCTTTGTACTTTTGCGGAAAATTAACGCGGATATTATGATACAATCAATGACTGGTTACGGCAAGTCAATCGTAACCTACAAGGGCAAGAAAATCAATGTTGAGATTAAATCATTAAACAGCAAGGCTCTTGATCTCTCCACTCGCATAGCTCCACTTTATCGTGAAAAAGAGATGGAGATACGTCAGATGATTGCACAGGCGTTGAGCCGAGGTAAGGTCGATTTCGCTATTTGGGTAGAAAAAGAAGCCACCATTGATGCAGCCCCTATTAATGCTTCGCTCGTTGAAAATTATTA
>CALIIG010000156.1 GCA_938018155.1 uncultured Prevotella sp. | reverse complement strand
GTCAGCCCTCGTGCTTTCGTTCGTATTGGGACTGACTATCGCCTATGCAGGTTTGTCGACGCTGAAGAAAGTGTTCGGCGTATTTCTGCCCGTGCTGTGAGCGTATTTTATGGGGTTCTTTAGCAGCCCTGCGGCTATCAATCCTGCCGGATGGGCCATGTCAATCATCAGCAACGCACCCACCTCGTCGGCTATTTTGCGCATGCGTTCATAGTCCCATTCGCGACTGTATGCGGAGCCTCCACCGATAATCAGCTTCGGTTTGTGCTGCAAAGCCAGCTGTTCCATTGCATCGTAATCAACGCGCCCGGTTTCACGGTTTAGCGTGTAGCCTACATGATGATAGAGCAATCCCGACGTGTTTACCTCGCTGCCGTGCGACAAATGCCCGCCATGGTCAAGGTCAAGGCCCATAAATGTGTCGCCCGTTTTGAGCACAGCGAGCAACACTGCCTGGTTAGCCTGCGCACCTGAATGGGGTTGAACATTGGCAAATTCGGCACCGAAGAGCTGCTTTACACGTTCAATGGCAAGGTTTTCAGCCTTGTCAACAACCTGACAACCGCCATAATAGCGTTTGCCCGGCAGGCCTTCGGCATACTTGTTAGTAAGGTAACTGCCCATGGCCTGCATGACTTCGTCGCTGACAAAGTTCTCAGAGGCGATGAGTTCCATGCCTCGAAGCTGACGCTGATGCTCCTGTTCGATGAGCTCAAAAATCCTGGAGTCTCTTTCCATACGATACGATTTTGTTAAGAGTTGGGTATGATGTAAAAGCTTTATACTAATTTTACCATGTTCATATATTGCTCCTTGTCACAGTAGTGGCACTTAACGATGCCGTGAAGCTTGTCAACAACGGTAAAATGTGTGTGCATGGGCTCGTTGTTGGTAATACATTTAGGGTTGTTGCACTTGATGATTCCATGAAGCTCGTCGGGCGTCTCAACGGTCTTCTTCTCAACAACCTCGTAGTCTTTTATAATATTGAGCACAACCTTTGGGGCGATAACCGACAAACGGCTAATCTCTTCGTCGCTGAAAAACTTGTCTGTAATCTTAATGATTCCCTTTTTGCCGAGTTTCCTTGACGGGAGGTTGAAACCGATAGTTACAGGCAATCCGAGCGTCTCGAGTTCGAGCAGACGTGCTACCTGGTATGTTTTTTCGGCCGGTATGTGGTCAATAACAGTGCCGTTTTCGATGGCGGCAACCTGTAATTCTTTCTTTCCCATGGTGTGGATATGTTTTTCTTGCAGGCTCTTTTCAGAACTTTGAGTTGATGATGGTGTTGTCGTTTTTAATATCGTCGAGTGTGATTCCCAAACAATAGCTGTATATTGCCTCGCGTGCAAAAAGGCCGTTCCTGGCCTGTTGTATATAATAGGCATGCGGATTGTCGTCTACATCGTAGGCTATTTCGTTTACACGGGGCAGCGGGTGCATAATTTTCATATTGGGTTTTGCACCTTTCAGCATGTCGTTGCGCAGGATATAGACGTTCTTTACACGCTCATACTCCATCAGGTCAGAGAAGCGTTCCTTCTGCACACGGGTCATATAAAGTATGTCGGCATCCCTTATTTCTTCCTCTGTAAAGCTGGTATGCTCAATAAAGTTGATGTTGTGCTCCGTACAGTAAATTTTATACTCGTCGGGCATGGCGAGTTCTTGCGGAGCAATAAAATGGAAAGTGGGATTGAAATGGCGCATGGCGGTGATGAGCGAATGCACTGTTCGTCCATACTTCAGGTCGCCAACCAGATATATATTCAGGTTTTCGAGTGTGCCTTGTGTCTTGTAAATCGAATAGAGATCGAGCAAACACTGTGACGGATGCATATGTGCACCGTCACCGGCGTTGACGACAGGCACCGGCGCTACTTCGCTTGCGTACTGGGCTGCACCTTCAATAAAGTGGCGCATCACAATGACGTCGGCATAGTTGCTCACCATCAGGATGGTGTCTTTCAGCGTTTCGCCCTTGGTGGTGCTTGAGGTTTTGGCATCGGAAAAGCCAATGACGCGTGCGCCTAAACGGTTGGCCGCGGTCTGGAAACTAAGCTGGGTACGGGTGGAAGGTTCAAAAAAAAGCGTAGCTATAACCTTGCCTTCGAGCAACGCTCTGTTAGGATGTCTTTCAAATTCCTGTGCCATCTTGATGAGATACAGCAACTGGTCTTTGGTCAAATCGGCAATCGTAACAAAATTATGTTTCTGCATGGAAGCTTTGTTTGATGGTTTCGATTCTGTCTGCTAAGTTACTTAATAATTTCTATATACTGCGGTTATTTCATCAGAAAAGTAGTATTTTTGCAGAAATAAAACGCATTTTTAAAGCGATGAGAAAGTCTTTCATCAAAGTTTTGTGGACAATCTTAGTAACAGGCATAGGTATTGTTGCAGTTTTCTTTTTCTTAATATGGTTCGGTATCGTCGGTTATTCGCCCGATATAGAGAATCTTCAAAACCCCATTAGCAAGTCGGCATCGCAGGTTCTTTCCGCAGACGGTAAGATTATAGGTACATATAACGTTGACCGTGCCAACCGCATTCCCATTCCTTACTCCAATCTTTCGCCCTACCTTGTGCAGGCTTTGGTAGCCACTGAGGACGTGCGCTTCTACGAACACTCGGGCATTGACTTCATCGCTCTGACGCGTGCTATCGTGAAGCGCGGGCTTTTTGGCCAGGCAAGTGCGGGCGGAGGCAGCACCATTACGCAGCAGCTTGCCAAGCAGCTTTATTCCAATCCGGCCAAATCGGCCTCACGACGCATGCTCCAGAAGCCTGTTGAATGGGTCACTGCCATCAAGCTCGAACGCAAATTTACCAAGGAAGAGATTATCGCACTGTACTTAAATTATTTCGATTTCCTGCATGGGGCGGTGGGAATTAAGACTGCAGCCAACACCTATTTCAATAAAGAGCCGCGCGATTTGACGGTAACCGAATCGGCTTTGCTTATCGGTTTGTGCAAGAATCCGTCGCTCTTTAATCCTGTTCGTTATCCAGAACGTTGCAAGGAGCGGCGCAACGTGGTGCTCGGTCAGATGCTGAAGGCAGGCTATCTTTCGCAAGCCGAATACGAAAAATACTGTGATGAGCCTGTCGTTCTGCATTTTCACCGGGCCGATCACAAAGACGGGACGGCAGTTTACTTCCGCGAATTTCTGCGCCGTTACATGATGATGGACCGCCCGCAGCGCAGCGATTACCCCGCATGGAACCGTCGTCAGTATGTCATCGACTCGATAGCGTTCGCCACCGACCCGCTTTGCGGATGGTGTAAAAAGAATACAAAGCGTGACGGTACGCCGTATAATGTGTACACCGACGGTTTGAAGATTTATACTTCCATTGATTCTCGCATGCAGACATACGCCGAAGAGGCCGTGTATGGCCACGTGGCACAGTATCTGCAAAAGCAGTTTAACAAGGAAAATGCGCGCAAACCGAACCGTCCTTTCAGTGGTAAGCTGAGTGCACAGCAGGTGCAGCAGATAATGGCGAGGTCGGTTACGCAGAGCGAACGCTACCGTACAATGAAGGAAGAAGGGGCTTCGGACGAGGAGATAAGGCGAGCCTTCCGCACGCCTGTTGACATGTCGGTATTTACTTACCACGGCGAGGTTGATACCACCATGACGCCGCTCGATTCCATTCGCTATTATAAATCGTTCCTTCGTGCGGGCTTTATGAGTATGGATGCGCACACGGGGCTGGTGAAAGCCTACGTGGGGGGCATCGATTTTGAGCATTTCCAGTACGACATGGTGATGGGCGGACGCCGTCAGGTGGGCTCAACCATCAAACCTTTCCTTTATTCTCTGGCTATGGAGAACGGCTCTTCGCCATGCGATCTGGCTCCCAACGTGCAGAAAACATATCTGGTTGCCGGCAGGCCATGGACGCCACGTAACGCCAACCGCCGCCGTTACGGCCAGATGGTAACGCTGAAATGGGGCCTCGCACAATCGAACAACTGGATATCGGCTTATCTGATGAGCCGCCTTAATCCCAGTCAGTTTGTATCTATTCTTCATAAATTCGGAATCAACAACCCTGATATTTATCCGTCAATGTCGCTTTGTCTGGGGCCGTGTGAGGTGTCAGTGGCCGAGATGGTGAGCGCATACACAACGTTCCCCAATAATGGAATAAGGGTGTCGCCGATGTTTGTGACGCGCATTGAGGATAATGAAGGCAACATCATTGCTAAATTCCAGCCGCGCATGAACGAGGTAATCAGCTCGTCGAGTGCATATAAAATGCTTGTGGAACTGATGGCGGTTGTCGACGAAGGAACGGCCGGACGCCTGCGTTATAAATTTAACATGCAAGGCGAAATTGGTGGTAAAACGGGTACAACCAACAATAATTCAGATGCCTGGTTTATGGGCTTTACACCCCAGTTGGTAAGTGGCGTGTGGGTTGGAGGTGAGGATCGCGACATCCATTTCGACTCAACGCAGATGGGACAGGGTGCAACGATGGCACTTCCCATATGGGCTTATTATATGAAAAAGGTGTATCGCGACCCGCAATTGCCTTATCGCGCGGATGTGAAATTTGATGTTCCGGCTGACTTTAACCCGTGTGCGAAAGATGATGACGGTGCGGGCGACTTCGGAATTGACGATGTTTACGAATAAATTCCGGTTTTTTCGCTGGTGAAGTCTTGCGGCAGAGTAGTTTTACTGTAATCTGCCGCTTTACACCTTATTATATATAGGTCCATGTACGGCGGCCGTCGTACGCTCGTGTGGCATCCG
>CALIIG010000155.1 GCA_938018155.1 uncultured Prevotella sp. | reverse complement strand
TGGATATCGGAAAAAGAATTAGAGAAAGTTGCCGTTGAAAAGATTAAAAAAATTAACGTTGCGGTCGTAGGTAACCCCAATTGTGGCAAAACTTCGCTCTTCAATTTTGTGTCGGGAGCACACGAACGCGTTGGAAACTATTCGGGTGTTACGGTTGATGCCAAAGAAGGTCACGCTACATTTTATGGCTATAAATTTAATATTGTAGACCTTCCTGGGACGTATTCGCTCTCGGCTTATTCGCCTGAAGAGCTTTATGTGCGTAAGCAATTGGTTGAACAAACGCCAGATGTGATTATAAACGTAATAGATACGTCAAACCTTGAACGCAATCTTTATCTTACCACACAGCTCATCGACATGCACATGCGCATGGTTGTGGCCCTCAATATGTTTGATGAAACAGAGAGAAGAGGGGACAACATTGACTATGATAAGCTTTCAGAGCTGTTTGGAGTACCAATGGTTCCAACTGTCTTTACAACGGGAAGGGGAGTTGACAACCTTTTTAAGCAGATTATAAAAACCTACGAAGGCACAGAGGATACGGATGCACATTATCGTCATATTCATATAAACCATGGACATGAAATTGAGAATGGCATCAACGAAATACAAGAACACTTGAAGAAAGTGCCCAATATTACAGACCATTACTCTACACGCTATCTTGCCATTAAACTTTTGGAGCATGACGATGAGGTTGAAAAGCTAATTGAAACCTTGCCTGATGCCCGAGAGATTATGCTGCATAGGGATGACGCTGCCAGGCGCGTGAAGGAAGAAACCAATGAGGATTCGGAAACCGCTATCATGGATGCGAAGTACGGTTTTATTCATGGAGCACTGAAAGAAGCGAAATACAAAACAGGCAACAACGCCGATACCTACGAATGGACACATCATCTTGATGCCATCATGACGAACAAATATGTGGGCTTCCCCATATTCATATTGGTGCTCATGGTGATGTTTGCCTCGACCTTTTACCTCGGTTCTTATCCACAAGACTGGATTGATGCTGGTGTGGAGTGGCTGCAGGAGGCTATCGGCAAGCACATGATTGACGGCCCTGTAAAGGCTATGCTGATTGACGGTGTGTTGGGAGGCGTGGGTGCTGTAATCGTTTTCCTGCCACAAATATTGATTCTTTATCTGTTTATTTCGTTTATGGAGGATTCCGGCTACATGTCGAGGGCCGCATTTATTATGGATAAACTGATGCACAAGATGGGATTACACGGGAAATCGTTCATCCCATTAATCATGGGATTTGGATGTAATGTACCAGCCGTAATGTCGACCCGTACCATAGAAAGCCGCCGTTCGAGATTGGTAACCATGCTTATTCTGCCCCTCATGAGCTGCGAAGCGCGCATACCTATCTACATTATGATTATTAGTACGTTCTTTACCCGTAACATGCAATGGCTGGTAATGCTGTCGCTTTATTTAACAGGCATCGGTATGGCAGTGTTGATGAGCAAGCTGTTTACGAAAGTAATGGTAAAGGGCGAGGACACACCTTTCGTGATGGAATTGCCTCCTTATCGATTCCCTACAACAAAAGCATTGCTGCGTCACACATGGGAGAAAGGCAAACAGTATCTGCGAAAGATGGGCGGTATAATTCTTGTGGCATCAATAATAGTATGGGCTTTGGGATACTTTCCACACCCAAAGGGACTCAATAACCAGCAACAGCAGGAACAAAGCTACATTGGACGTATCGGAAAGACTGTTGAACCTGTATTTAAATTACAGGGATTTAACTGGAAATTAGATGTAGGATTGCTGGCCGGTGTTGGCGCAAAGGAGATTGTTGCTTCAACAATGGGCGTTATTTACTCAAACGACGAGAGCTTCGGAGAGGACAATTCGTACAACGATGAAGGTGGAAAATATGAACATCTGCATCAATATATTACAAATGATATTGCAGAAATGCACGGCATCAACCCTGCCGATGCAGGCCCGTTAGCCATGCTTACAAGTTACTGCTTCCTGCTATTTGTATTGCTCTATTTCCCCTGCATTGCCACAATTGCAGCTATCAAGGGTGAAACGGGATCGTGGAAATGGGCTCTTTTTGCTGCAGGCTATACTACTTGCCTGGCCTGGGTGGTTTCGGCAATAGTGTTCCAGGCGGGTCGTTTATTCCTATAAGATGGCAAAATATTTTGCAAAGAAACTGAAAAAATGCGGCAGATATGATAGTTCCGTAAACAAATGATATTTCGAAATAATCAGACAGATTATAAGATATAAACCTACGGATGCTTCCTATACTTTAGAAGTAGCTGTTTTTTATTCTATAAATAAAAGGCTGTTACGCTAAAACTCCCTCCATATATTAATGTAATTGCTAAATACTTATGATAATATTATTAGCTATCCGTGTCAGAATTAACCGCGGTTTTTGGGAGAAAACAATCTATACTGTTATATTAAGGCCGAAAAATAATTACACGGAACAAGATACATTATATTATAAAAGATCGTCGAATAAGGTTCGCACGGGCTTTCCCTCCAATGTTGAGGCAACCGATTCACGTTCTTGCCGGTTCTCATCAAAGCTCAAAAGAAGCTGTGACTTCGTGTCTGAATCAGGATTCAAACGATAAACTCCCCGTGATATTCTTTGGACAGGTGACCCCCGATACTGCGCATTCTTACGGAGAAAACGTATGACATACTTCCGCACCGCGTCCTTTTCATATTTAAAGAACAGACCATTCCGGGAGTTATAAGCATAGATAACAATCTTCTGTAAGCTTAAACCCTTGTTTCCGGCTTCAGCAAGAGCCTTCAGAATATCTTCATCCATAGAAAAAACCGCAGTCCAAATATCTTTTGAATTGCGGTTTGTCAAAATACATCAATTAACTAATCAAAAAGTATCAATGATACCATTTGCCTTTAAGCAAGTAATACTTTTCCTGCATCGCCCTTTACCTTGCCTTCCTTTAACAGCCATCCGATGCCGAGTAATACCTCTGCTTCAGTTTTTCCTGTGAGCTTTACCAGTTCTTCTACCGATTTTGAAGCTCCCGCAGCATACAATGCCTGGTACACATCTCCTGCACGGAAACCTGCATTTTCTGCATCAACGAAGAACTCTTCCTTTGGCATCTTCGATTTGGTTGCTGTTTTCCTGGCTACAGCTGATGTTGATTTTTTGGCTACTGCACACTTTGAAGTCTTTTTCTCTACCATAATTAGAAAATTTAAAATAACCCTTTTTCCTGTTTTAGAAACTCATTATTATGGTTGCAAATATAAGCAATTATCATCAATAAATGTTATATATAGTCAATAAAATTACAACTTACAATACTTGTATACACCGATATCCAATATTTTTTGATATAAATCAAACATTTGAATATCAAATACTTATTAAATGAATATGACAAAAACAAATCCCGCTCCAAATATTGAAGCGGGATGATAATTGCATGATTATTCGAAGATAAGGGGCATTAAGCCTCCGGTTCGCTAAAATTTTCCTTTATATGCAGCTCATCAAGCTGTTTCTTGTCCAGCTTGGAGGGAGCATCAAGCATAACATCCCGCCCACTGTTATTTTTGGGGAAGGCTATACAATCGCGAATAGAGTCGAGCCCAGCCAATATGCTTACAAAACGGTCTAAACCGAAAGCAAGCCCTGCATGTGGTGGTGCGCCATACTTAAAAGCATTCATTAAGAAGCCGAATTGGGCCTCAGCGCGTTCAGGTGTAAAGCCTAACACCTCAAACATCTTCTCTTGAAGACGCGTGTCATGGATACGAAGCGATCCTCCTCCCACTTCTATGCCGTTACAAACAAAGTCATATGCCTTGGCTCTTACCCGCTCAGGATGTTCATCCAGCAATGAAATGTCATCCGGATTAGGCATGGTAAACGGATGGTGTGTGGCCATTAAACGCTGCTCTTCATCACTCCATTCAAAGAGGGGAAAGTCGACAATCCACAGACATTTAAATGTATTCTTGTCACGAAGACCAAGCCTGTCACCCATCTCTAAACGTAAACTGCAAAGCTGAACACGTGTTTTGTTGGCATTGTTACCACACAGAATAAGAACAAGGTCGCCATCCTTTGCCCCCGAAGCGGCTTTAACCTGCTGCAATTGCTCCTCTGTATAGAACTTGTCAATGGAACTTTTAACCGTGCCGTCTGCATTAAACTTAATGTAAACCAATCCTTGTGCTCCAACCTGCGGCCTCTTAACGAAGTCGGTTAATTCGTTTAATTGCTTACGACTGTAATCTGCACAACCAGGAACGACAATACCGCCAATATAGTCTGCTTCGTTAAAGACTGAAAAATTGCATTTGTTTTTCAACACGTCCATTAGCTCAACAAACTCCATTCCAAATCTTAAGTCGGGTTTGTCCGAGCCATATTTCCTCATCGCTTCGTGCCAGGTCATTTGCTGTAAAGGCCTGGGGAGATCTACTCCGCGTATTTCTTTAAACAGCATACGGCACATTTCCTCGAACAAATTAATCACGTCGTCCTGATCAACAAAGCTCATTTCACAATCAACCTGGGTAAATTCAGGCTGGCGATCAGCGCGAAGGTCTTCATCACGGAAACATTTTGCAATTTGGAAATAACGGTCAAAGCCTGCAACCATCAGCAGCTGCTTCAAAGTTTGAGGGCTTTGAGGCAATGCATAAAACTGGCCGGGGTTCATACGAGACGGAACAACGAAATCACGTGCACCCTCAGGTGTTGAACCAATAAGAACGGGAGTCTCTACCTCTATAAACTTTTGGTTGTCAAGAAAATTTCGAATAAGAATCGTCATTCTGTGACGAAGCTCTAAATTATAGCGGACTGAAGGACGACGTAAATCCAAATAACGATACTTCATACGGATGTCATCGCCACCGTCTGTGTTGTCCTCTATTGTAAAAGGAGGAGTTAAAGACGGGCTTAAAACAACCAGTTCCTTAGCAATAATCTCAATATCGCCAGTATCCATCTTAGGGTTTTTGCTCTGCCGTTCATTAACAACGCCCTTCACCTGGATGCAAAACTCTCTGCCTAACTTGTTTGCTTCATCACAGAGAGCTTTGTCATCGGCCTCATTAAAGACCAACTGAGTAATACCATAACGATCACGTAAATCAATGAAAGTCATCCCGCCCATCTTGCGTGAACGTTGTACCCATCCGGCAACAACAACATCTTTCCCCGAATCAGAGAGCCGCAACTCTCCGCAAGTATTTGTTCTATACATACCTTTAATGATATAATTATAACTACATACAAAAGTACTACTTTTTTTATTGGAATGGGAAAAACGGTAATCATAAGCCCCAAAAAGAATGTTAAAAGCTATATATTGTTATGAATTACACGAAACTTTTTATATTTTTGTTCGTCAAAGAGAAAAGAAATATTATATACTATGAGGAAATTACTTTTAGCATCATTAATGCTCGTTGCAGGAATCACCACAACTTTTGCACAGGCACAAATTAAGTTTGACAAGTCAGAATATAACTTTGGCACCTTTTCCGAGGACAGTCCGGTTCAGAAATGTACGTTCACCTTTACGAATGTGGGTGACAAGCCTCTTGTTATCAACCAGGCTGCTGCCAGTTGTGGATGCACAATCCCAACATATACCAAAAACCCTATAAAGCCAGGCGAAAAAGGAACAGTGGAAGTTACTTACAACGGTAAGACGAAATTCACCGGCCATTTCAAAAAAGCCATTACCATTCGTACAAATGGAGTGCCTGAAGTTACGCGCCTTTATATTGAAGGTACAATGACAGAGTCGAAGTCAGGGAAGTAGAAACATAAAGATATTATATCGCATTTTATACTATCTGATAGTATATTCAACACATTATAAGGCCATTCTCCAAATATGGGGAATGGCCTTTATTTATCGAAAAAAGTAAGGAATTATTTGCCTGAAAACAAATTTTACGTTAATTTTGTCGCCAAACCTATATATGAATATTTTAAAACTACCCAACTTTAAACTATGCAAGAAACCGTAAAAAAAGTTTTAACGGGCGACTTAAACAAAAAAAAGTGCTTGTGGTTCCTATTAACGGCCCTTTTCACAATTGTTGTATGGAATCTGCCTGGCGGCCTGTTCGGTATTGACGGACTTACTATTGTTCAACAACGCGTTATAGCAATCTTCGTCATGGCCGTCATGCTTTGGCTTACTGAAGCCATACCAGCGTGGGCTACATCAGTGTGTATCATCTTCGTTTTGCTTTTCTTTGTCAGCGATTCATCATTTAAATTCATGCAGGGTGAAGGCGGAGAGTATGGCCTTTTCCTCGATTCGGTGGGTATAATGGCATGTTTTGCCGACCCCACCATTATCCTCTTCCTCGGTGGTTTCATCCTTGCCATAGCAGCTACCAAGTCAGGACTTGATGTATGGATGGCCAAAACCATGATAAAGCCCTTTGGGAAGAAAAGTGAAAATGTATTATTGGGCTTTATGCTTATTACAGGATTGTTTTCCATGTTTATCTCAAACACGGCTACTGCAGCCATGATGCTCACTTTCCTTACACCGGTATTTAAAGCTCTTCCCGCGAACGGTAAGGGACGAATAGCTCTTACAATGGCCATTCCTATTGGCGCAAACCTCGGAGGTATGGGAACACCCATCGGCACTCCGCCCAATGCCTTTGCCTTCAAAATACTGAATGACCCTGCGGGTTTAAACATGGACGTATCGTTTGGGCTTTGGATGGCCATCATGGTGCCTTTGGTTTTAGTTCTCTTGTTCATTGCATGGCTGTTGCTACGACGCTTATTCCCCTTTACGGGTAAAACGATTGAGCTTGACATTCAGGGTGATATGCAGCACAACTGGCGCACTGTTGTTGTTGCCGTTACAATGATTGTTACGATTCTTCTCTGGATATTCGGTAAAACCATAGGCATAAATGCAAATACGGTTGCGATGTTACCGATTGCCGTTTTTGCCTTAACTGGAGTTATCACTGCAAAAGATCTTCAGGAGATTGACTGGGGAGTGATATGGATGGTAGCGGGTGGATTCGCCCTTGGTATGGCCATGAACGGTACCGGCCTTGCCAAGACGGCTATCAACGCCATACCTTTCGGCGATTGGAATCCGATTGTAATATTGACCATTGCCGGTTTGGTAACGTTCTTCTTATCCAATTTTATCAGTAACACGGCAACGGCAGCTCTCATGATTCCTATCCTTACCGTAGTATGTGCAGGCATGGGAGACAAACTTCATATTATAGGAGGCTCATCCACTATCATCGTAGGCATTGCCGTAGCAGCATCTGCTGCCATGTGCCTGCCCATATCAACCCCTCCGAATGCCATTGCCTACTCTACCGGTCTTATTGAGCAAAAGGACATGGGAAAGGCAGGAGTTATAGTAGGAATAATAGCACTTATCCTCGGATTCTCATTGCTTATTGTACTGGGCAAACTGGGAATATTCTAAAAATATAACGTACAGCGGAATCTTAATCCTGTAAAAGCCCATATTTTTGGGGTTAAAAACAAACCCGGCAGGGCTGTTGTAGCATTAAGATTCTACTGAAATAAAGAAAGGCGTAGCATGAAAGCCTATCATGCTACGCCTTTCTTTCAATTACCATTATCGCTTGTAAACGTCGGCTACACCGCCTGCAAGGTCAATAAAAGCGTCAGGCGACGTGCGCTCTGCCAGCAATTTCCTGAGCATATACATTTGATAAATACCATAAATAGTATTGCTCAGTGATGGTTTCCACGAGTTGGGGTCGCTCTTATCAGCCTTTACACCATATTCGTGCGCTTTGTCAAAGCTCTGCGCCATCGCAGCAAGCATAGCGGCATTAGTATATACAAAGTAATCGTATTCAATTGACTTTCCTTTAACATCAAGGCTTGCGAACTTATCACTAAGTGCCAGAAGCTGGGCATTAAGCTTGCCATCTTCCATATTTTGCAGCCACTGGCCATATAGCTGACCTGCTTCTTTGGCCAGGGCTGCCTCAGAAGGATAGGACGATTGTAGTTTTTCGGGAACATCAGCATATTGTAGTTTGCTATACTTATCACCAACAAGGAACAACTGTACGCGCTTTGCGAGCTTGTTTCCAGCAAATACAACAGCTTCCTTTACGGCCAAACCGCGTATAGCTCCTTCGTGTTCATTGAAGAATCTGCCTGCTGTTTCATCAGAACCCCACTTTGCAGAGCTTGGCTTATCAGTAATGGAAATACTGTTCTTTGCAGCATCATACCCTACAAAGCCCTTCTCAACGCTGGCTGAATCTAAAAGAGAAAAGTATACAAGTGTATTGCCATCCTCTCCCTTTATTTTGCAACCAACACCAACTTTTACCTCTGTACGCAGGCAAACACCGGCACTTGTATCGCCAGTATAGCGTGCATTCTGGAAGTCGAAAGCACGTTTAAACTCTGGCTTTTTGGTAAAAAATACCTCTATTGTGTACTTTGCAGCACCGTCTTTTACATTAATACCGTTCCCCTTTCCCAAATTCATTTGGGCAGGATACACATCTATCGTGTTCTGTGTACCTACAAATTTGTACGTATCGTCAGGCCCGATTTTAGTTAACTGAGCAGGAAAGACAACCTCTTTCATGTCTTTGGGGATGAAATTCACACGGTCGAATTTAAACGATTTCTGTGCCACAGACTGTACGCTACATGCTATAAGCAATGTAAACACAGGCAATGATTTTCTGAATTTAAGCATAAATGTTTTGATATTATTGGGTTATTATATAATCATTTCGAAATAAAACCGACATATTTACATCTATTTCGTGCAAAGTTAGCTTTTTTTTTAGAATACACAAGTGCAGCAACATCAATTAAATATGAGAGAATTATAATTTCTCCAAACAAAAACAAGAGCCTCGTCACAATGACAAGGCTCTTATATTATATAATAAGGTATATGCGTTTAGAAGAACAAGTAGCGGTTATCAACCACTTTACCCTTGATGTAAAGCTCGTTCATGAAGTTGCCTGCATATTGCATTGCCTTCTGAACAAGTTTGCCTTCCTGTTCCTTTTCGTTGAACCGGGCTGCATTCTTTGTACGATTCATTACCTGGAACTGATATACACCAGCCATACCCTTTACAGGATGTGAACAGAATGCTCCTGCTTTGGTTGCATAAACAGCACCACTTAGTGCCGGCTCGCTTGCACCGGTTGTCTGAACAAACACCGGAGCGGCAAACGTAACCTGATTAACTGTCGACACAACGGCACCCTTAGCCTTTGCAGCTGCAATGCTCTTTACGCCGTTAACTCTGGCTATAAGCTGACCGGCTTTTTTGTCACGCATTACCTCTGCCTTAACAAGCTCTTTTACCTGTGGGTCATCAAGTCCTCTGTAACCAACGGGATGAATCTTCGTGCACACAACCAACAGAAGGTTATCGCCGTTGTTTCCACACTCGTACATTTGCGAAACGCCACCCTCCTTTGCATCAAAGAGCCACTTCATAGCATCGCGTGTTGAGCGAATACCAGCCAGATAATGCTGGCTTGTTGTAACATCTTTAGCCTCTTGCAAGCGATAACCGCTCTTTGCTGCATTCTTTTCGATAGCTTCCGGCGTTTGATTTGCACTTACAAACTGGCTGAACTTATTAAATATTTTACTGCGTGTGTCGCTCGAATAGTCAATAGTGCGTTTAATTACAGCAGCTGTATATTTGTTGATCATGTTCTTACGGTCCAGAACTTCAACAATAATATTACCCTGTGTAGTTTGTATATTCTTAAGCTCTTTGGCACCCATTGTCAGCAAGTTGTTCAGATAGTTCCTGCTGTCGTTGTCAATTGTATTGGTGTATTCATACTGACGGGTAGTAAGCCACTGCTCCGAGCCGTCCTGTCCATACTTCTTTGCAATGGCTGCAAAGTCGGCACCGCCTTTCAATGCGGTGTAAATGGAGTCGGCACGCTGATGTGCTTCATCGGGTGTTGTACCGCCAACCTGAATAGCGCGGAACTGAACCGAATCAGGAAGCTGCTGTTTTGCAACCAGCTTAATGAGGTTAAGCGTATTATCCTGCTTGTCTTCAACCGGGCCGACAACGCGACCAACGGCTATCGAATCAAGCTTGTCGGCAATATCAGCAGGGAATGCTTCCTTGCCGACAGGGATGCCAAGGTAAGGAATTGCCGACGTACTTTTACGAACAACATCAGCAGGATCGGCAGCCCCTGCAAGCTGTTTGCTGTAATCGGCAAACTGTTTTGCCAATGCGGCACGGTCGGCAGCCGATGCTGTTACCTTAACATCAATGTATTCAATATCGCGTGTTTCAATATACTGCTGGAAACGAGGCTTCAGCTCTTCGTATTTAGACTTCAAGTCGGCATCAGATATTGTAACCTTGTTATCCTGTATAGAAGAATAAGGATATGCAGCAAGCTGAATCTGACTTTCCTGATTTTCTTCATTAAAGCTCATCCTGGCTTCAACGGGATTTGACAGGAAGCAGTGGGCTAACAGTGCATTATACTTCTGGATAAGAAGCTGCTGGCGCAACGATTTTTCAATATAGTTCCAATATTTGTAAATGCTTTCATACTGCTGGGCGGCCTGCGGGTTCGATGTTTGTGCCTGCTTGTACTGAGCAAGGAACTGTTTTAGCTGGTTGGCATCGAAACGACCTGTCTGCTGATTAACAAACGGGGTTGAGAGAAGCATCTGATTTGTACCCTGGCTAAGCACGTTCTCCATTTCGCCATCCGTAACAGTGAGCCCCAGTTTATTGCATTGATTCTCGATGAGCTTATACTGAACGTAGCTCTGCCAAACCTGATCACGCAGCTGGTTAAGCTGCTCATCGTTCAGGTTATCCTGCCCCATGACCTTCATAGCATCCTGTGCTTCATCAACGAGCTTGGCGAAATCTTCAAAGTTCATTTTCTCACCTAACACTTCACCGATTTGTTGACGCTGGTTATTGCGGGAAGACTCGCAAGAACGAAAGGCCTCTTCGGCAATAAAAGCAAACAAGCCAAGACCAATGATAATGATTAAGGTCAGGCCCCTGCTTCTGATTTTTCCTAATGCTGCCATTTGTTTTAATTATTTTATTTTGATGTTTTTATAATTTCAATATCAGGAGCTTTTCCACATATAAATGCGTACAAATTTACTAATTAATCGGCAAACGCGTGAACATTTCCATGGAAAAATTAAGCTTTGACGCAATATTGTCCTGAATATTTAACCGTAATGAATAAGCCTCCCGAGGCAGGAGCCGGATTTACGGCGGCCGACGAACGCGCGTACGGCGATCGTCGTACCACTCGTGCGACAGCCGTCATACGCACGTGTGACGGCCGTCGTACAGCCAGCCTGCAAAAACAAAAGTGCAGGAAATAAAATTTCCGGAATGGGGCACTACAGGATAATCCGTGTGCCACGACGACGTATAAGCCAGCAGGTCAGAGGTTATCGGTTGTCAGTTAATTTCACCAACTCAATCTT
>CALIIG010000154.1 GCA_938018155.1 uncultured Prevotella sp. | reverse complement strand
CAAATAATTATCGAGTACAAAGCTCCACATATTCCTATTACACAGAAAGTGTTTGATCAGATTGTTACTTACAATATGATTCTGCACGTCAATTATCTTATTGTGACGAACGGACTGTCACATTTCTGTTGCAAGATGGCCAGTAGTGGTAAAAAATATTTATTTACTGACCACATCCCTATGTACGAAGAAACTTTACAAAAGTAAGTTGTCTTCACTACTTCACAATATAAAAAACAGAGCAACAGCCCGCCAGGCCATTGCTCTGTTTTTATATTTATATCATCATCCAGGTATCAACGCCTGAGCTTTATATCAGTCTACCGCAGAATAACCGCTGGTACTGTTTTCACGCATAATATCATTCACGTTCTTTTCCACATATTCTCCTCCCTGATGTGCAGTAGGATCGGGATGATGCGGCTTGTCTTCCTCGTAATTAAAATTCTTATAACGTAACTCTGCTACACCCCAGAAAACAAGTGCTGCAACAAGAAACGCAACGAAAATAAATGCTATGTTCATCTTGAAATTTGTTTTTTGTATTTCTCGCAAAGTTAGCAAAATTCCATTAAAAAGCCTTTATTACGGCTGCTTTTTTATTACATTTGCACAACATTTGTTTGTTTTGCACACGAAATAACAGCATTAAAAAACAACCAATTATGGCTAAATACGGAAAATGGATTGGCGGATTTATCGGCCTTGTGGCCGGAGGTCCACTGGGTGCACTGGCTGGTTTCGTGCTCGGTTCGCTTTTTGACGAAGGCGACGACAACGAAAAGTATATCAATGACAATACCTGCGGGCACGGTTATAACAGCTATCAGCAGGCGCAATCGCAGGCCGGTTATCAGTCGCGCACGCGTTATGAGGAACAGCAGCGCAACACGTTTCTCTTCTCTTTGCTCGTGCTTGCCTCCTATATTATCAGGGCCGATGGCAAGGTTATGCACTCTGAGATGAACCTTGTACGCCGCTGGCTTCGTGCAAATTTTGGCGAAAATGCCATTGACGATGGTGTACGGATTATGCACAAACTGTTTGAACAACAGAAGATTCAGGGCACGACAGCCTTCCGTTCCATGGTTATGGGGAGCTGTCAACAGCTTCGTCAGATTATGACATACGAACAACGCCTGCAGCTTCTCGATTTTTTGGTCATGATTGCAAAGGCCGACGGTGTTGTAGCTACAGCTGAAATTGATGCACTTCGTGAGTGTACCCTGTCGTTAGGACTTAGCCAGGCCGACCTCGACAGCATGCTGAATCTGCAGGAGGCCGGCTCTAATCTCGATGCTGCCTATAAGGTTCTTGGCGTGTCGCCGTCGGCAACCGATGCCGAAGTGAAAGCCGCCTACCGCCGTCAAGCCCTCCAAAACCATCCCGACAAGGTAGCAAGTCTTGGTGAGGATGTAAGAAAGGCTGCCGAAAAGAAGTTTCAAGAAATTAACGCTGCAAAGGAAACCATATGGAAAGCCCGCAGACTTTAACTGCTATTTCTGGCACATCCATTCGCTTTTACAAGTACGAAATAATTTTACAACAACCTCTTCGTGCTGCGATTATTTCGGACCACACTTTTTGTTTTTGCAAATACGCCATTTCCTGACAATTTCCATAACTCGTTGTAATTCAGTTATTTATTGCAAAACACGATAAAAACGTATTTTCGTTACATCATGAGACTTTTGCGACTACGGCACTATTGACCCGCGATTACGCCATAAAGGTCAGTACATTACGCCGTAAACGCAACGCGATTACGATGTAAACGCGAGACCTTTACGACGTAAACACAACACAATTGCCCCATAATGGCAAAACAAGCACAAAATAAAGATTCGAAAATAACAATATTATCGTAAAAAGGTACCAGAATCAAGACCGTTTCTTTTCTATTTCATCTATTTTTGACATGCAAAAAAATCAGCAATTTATCTTTACAATTTCGTTTGATAAAATGGCAACAAAAATCCCTTTAAAAGCATCTCATCGAATTATTCTGCACCTGTTTTCTCAGCTCCATTATGCAGGAACAATCTGCCGAAAATTACGTTAAAATAGAAACCCCATACCCTTTTTCCTACACAGAAAAAAGGTATGGGGGTTATGCTACTACGCTATAAGCGTTTAAAAATGGATGGTAGCACCACGCTGTCGAAGGCTTTTCTCCACCGTCTTATAGCGTTAACTGGTTTATTTTACTGAAGAATTATGCTTCAGCAGCATTGGTTTCTTCGGTCTTTTTCTTTCGCGTTGTACGCTTACGCCTGGGCTTTTCCTCAGCAACCGCAGCTGTTTGAACACCTGCCAACTCCGGATCGATGAGGATTCTACCACAATATTCGCATACAATAATCTTCTTATGAATCTTAATATCCAACTGACGCTGTGGCGGAATCTTGTTGAAACAGCCGCCGCAGGCATCACGCTGCACATACACAATGCCCAGTCCGTTGCGCGCTCCCTTACGTATACGTTTAAAGCTGGTGAGCAAACGAGGCTCTATTTTCGTTTCCAGGTCGCGGGCTTTCTCCTTTAAACGTTCTTCCTCCTCGCGTGTTTCCTGCATAATTTCCTGCAGTTCGCCACGCTTCTGAACCAAGTCTTTCTGACGCTCCTCAATGGTTTCAGCCGTCTTTTGCAGGTCTTCCTGTCGCTCTGCAATACGTAATGCAGCTTCCTTAATTTTCTTATTACACAGCTCTATTTCAAGCGACTGGAACTCAATCTCCTTGGTAAGTGTATCATATTCGCGGTTATTCCTTACCTCGTCAAGCTGACTTTTATAACGATCAACGCTTTGTTGAGCCGTCTCTATTTCGTTACGCTTCTGCGCAACAGCTGATTGGAAGTCGTTAATCTCGTCTTCTATCTTCTCGCGACGGGTGTTAAGACCAGCAATTTCATCCTCAAGGTCCTGAACTTCAAGGGGCAGTTCACCGCGCAAGGCACGCTTCTCGTCAATTGCCGACAAGGTAACCTGAAGCTGATAAAGTGTTTTCAGCTTCTCTTCCACTGTCAAATCTGTAGGATCTTTCTTTGCCATAATGCTATGATTTGTTTTAAATGTTTACAAATAAATGATGGGATTGGTGTTCTGTTCTGTAATCATGCAGCGCACACCAGGACATTTTTCCGTAATAATATCGCGAAAAATTTCGGTGGTAAATTGCTCACTTTGATAGTGCCCTATGATGGCAAGCTGTATCTTTTGTTCCAATCCGAAGAACTGATGATAGTGCATTTCGCCCGTTATAAAAGCGTCGGCACCTGCCTTTAAAGCCTCATCAAGCAGGAAATCGCCCGCCCCTCCACAAAGTGCTACCTTGCAAATGTCGCGCCTGACAAGCTCATTGGCCATTACACACTCGGCTCCAAACGTATGCTTAAGCATAATAATAAAGTCGTCGGCCGCCATAGGGGCGGGCAAATAACCTGCTATTCCTTCGCCGCCTTCAACAGTATGGCAGGCTTCGCCAGCCGTAATACCAGCACGGGAAGGTACGCTTACCGTTTGAGTTTTGCCCAGAAAGCTGACCTTTTCAAGCCCCATCTTTTCGGCTATCTTAAAGTTTACACCACCTTTAACGCTGTCCATGTTGGTATGCAGCGACAGAATGGTTACCTTTTTTTCGATGGCTTTTATCACCGTTCGCTGCACATAGTCGTCGCCTGTCAATCGTCGCAGCTTATGGAAAATGAGCGGATGGTGGCTCACGATAAGGTTACAGCCCCGGGCTACAGCCTCATCAACAATAGCCTCAGTAACGTCCAGACACAATAATGCCCCTGATACTTCCGCTTCTGTTAGTCCTACTTGCAAGCCGGCATTATCGTAGTCTTCCTGCAATGGCAGAGGCGCGAATTGTTCAAGGGCATTAACCACTTCTATTATTTTCACGCTATGATACGTTTATGGCGCAAAGATATATAAAAAACAACGTAATCGTCGGTTTATGTTTTTGGTTTTATATAGTTTTAACAGAAATATAAAGCTATAACTCTTCTTGTCTGCCGAAATCGTCATCAAGATGTAACCGCGAAGCAACAAGAAACGTAACGGGATAGCAAACCAGCACAAGCACAAAGAAACAACGATACCCCATAGCCTCCTGAAGTGCGCCGGCGAACAACCCCGGCAGCATCATCGAGAGCGACATCAAGGCCGAAACTATTGAATAATGGCTGGTTTGGTAGTCGCCCCGGCTAATATAAATAAGGTGTAACATATATAAAGTAAGACCGAAACCGTAGCCAAACTGCTCAAAGAACACGCAAAGGTTAACGGCCATCAGGCTCAATGGCAACTCATAACTCATGAAAACATATACTATTGCCGGCAGCGTGTACGCTGCTGTCATAGGCCAAAGCCAACGCTTAAGGCCGTTACGACTCACGACAAAGCCGCCAAGCAGTCCGCCAAGGCTGGCTCCTATGGCACCCACCGTGCCCTGAACAAGGCCAAACTCTTGTGGTGAAAGCCCCAAACCACCGTCTTGTGGCGTATCGATAAGGAACAATTCTGTTACCTTTGACAAAAATGCCTCTGGCATTCTAAAGAGTAAAATAAAGGCCAATACAACAAAAATTCCGTCCTTTTTAAAAAAAGTTTTGAACGTATCCAAAAAGCCATGCCACACCTTATGCACATTAACATACTGTCGCTGCACGTCATCGGCAGGACGGGGAAGCACTGTGCCGTGCCACACCCAGGCGATAAGGAACAACCCTGCCATGCCATAGAAAATCAAACTCCATGAATAAGAGATGCTCCCACGGAAAAGAACCTGAACATTTCCTGCCAGCATTACAAGGAAACCCTGCCCAAAAATAGTGGCCAGACGCTCGGCAATGGAACGAACTCCTATAAACCAGGCTTGTTGAGAATGGTCTAATCCCAACATGTAAAAACCGTCGGCGGCTACACAATGCGACGCACCCGTAAAGGCAATAACCCAGAAAAGGAACAGCGTTCCCTGCAACCAGAATGTTGTTGGAATGGTAAAGGCAATGCCTCCGAGTGCTGCTCCCAGCAGGATTTCCATGCCAACAATCCACCATCGCTTTGTTTTTATCAAATCAATAAAGGGTGCCCATACCGGCTTTAGTATCCAAGGCAGATAGAGCCACGATGTATAGAACGTGATTGCACTGTTGCTAAGCCCCATCTGTTTGTAAAGAATAACAGAGATTGCCATCACAACGACATTGGGAAGAGCATCACTAAACGATAACGATGGCACCCAAAGCCACGGTGAATATTTCATAAACTTCTGCAATCCATGAAACTTTTGCATGAGTATGATTTCCTTTTGTCTACTTGTTAAAAACGAGCTTACGGCCTGTTTATATAATAGTATCAGGCTGTTAATATAATTCTTGTCATACGATTATATCATTTTTGCGGCATGCTTATATAATTTTTGCAAGTTATTTATACAATTCTTGCACCTTGCTTATGCAATTCTTGCAGGTTATTGATATAATTCTTTAAGCTCGGCACCGGGATAATAATGGGCCAATATGCGGTCGTAGGCATAGCCTTCCTCTCCCATTACCGCTGCGCCTATCTGACAAAGGCCTACTCCATGCCCCCATCCCGCGCCTATAATATGGAATATTTCCGGAGCACCGTCGGCACAAACACCTTCCTTGTCAACCACAAAGGCCGAACTATACAAATGGCTTGTGCTGAGCACACGGCGTATTTCCAATTCCTTTCCAATAGTAAGCGTATGCTTTGTACCCACTATTTTAAGCTGACAAAGCCTGCCACTCTTGCCCCGTTCAACAGGGACGAGGTCCAGAATTTGTCCGAAATCCATATCAAGTTTGCTGTTAACAAGCTGCGAAAGCTGTGTCTGGGTATAGTCTACACGCCAGCGATAGAAGTCGGTTGTTTCCTGATCGTAATCGTTCAACACTTGTGACAGAATACGTTTATCCTGTGTATTGCAGAAACTTTCGGGAGAAGTGCGAATCCATTCTTCTGCATTGGCTTCAACAGTAAGGTCAGGAATTGTTTCCTCCATGGTGTCGCCTATTGCCTTTAAATAAGGTTTCGGGCTGTCTTCCCAACAATATTGGAACTCCTCCATTGCGCCACCGCAACACTTTGAGAACCTTGCGTCGCATATTTTACCCTCTGACATCAGAACCTGCCCGCGAGTATGTGCAATGGCTTCTGCCACATGCGCACTGGTTTCCTTGGTTATTCCCTGGTAACGCTGGCAATGATCGTCGGCACAAACGTCAAAAAGCGTATGGTCCTGACGGTCATACCATTTTATCATTTTGTCCTTACCCGTTATACACGAGTAAATACTCGTTTGCCCTTTATGGGCAGAATAGCGGTTTTCTATTTGCGCAAGCAGCCACGAACGCGAAATAACGGCGTGGGCTTCCAATAGCCGAAGGCTCGACGTTGCGCTCATTTCGCTCGATATTACGCTCTCTAAATAGCTCTCTACAGGCAACTCATTGATGGCCCAAATGGCCGTACCGTTAACCACAAAACGTAGTATTCCGAGGAACGTTTGGGTTTCTTTGCGCTCCCAATGAAAGTTAACGCCAATGGTTACATCCTCTAATGAGAAAGAGTCGCCATCGTTTTGCGGTTTAAAAACAAGCTCTTTGTAGCGTTGCCCGTTCCAAACAACAGCACCGTTAACGTAACTAACGCTCTGTTTTCCCGAAACCATGGCATCGCCCTGACGATAGGGTTTGTTCAGTATAAAGTCTATTTTCTTGCCATTTACTATACCTACTGCCACGTGAGGTTCGGTGTTTTGATGCGACAATTGTTGCGGATTATTCTCTGCTTTCAGGCTATTTGCTATATTTTCCATATCGTTTTCAGTAATACTTACTTCTTTTAAAATAGACGCCAACTTATCTTTTGTCATCCGGTTAAAATCGTCTTCACGTGGCGATATTACCAATCCGGCCATATCCAAAGCCCCGGGACTGATGACAAATCTTTCACCCTCGGCCCAGTCGTAGCATGCAGGGCGATGTTTACGACGGGGTAAAACTGCCGTAATATAATCGTCACCATCACGCCATGCCACAATATTCATCCGGGGTTCGCTTTCTTCTTCTCTTACCGGCATAACGTTATAGAGTTGTTTAAACAGTGCCATGTCAGCTTCTTCCGAACGGCTTTTAATGATAAAAACTTTGAATTTTTCAGTCTTCAACATCGATAACGAAGAACCATTACCCTGTTTTATAAGTACCTCGCCGCTATGAGCAGCCTGCTTCCACGCCGTCATCAGAGGCAATTCGTGCCCTGCACCAGCCTGAAAGTGCATGTGATCGGGAGCCGATGCACCGCAAAACGGGCCATTATAAAATACAAAAAGCTCAGGAAAAAGCCCAAGAAGACGATGGATTTCCGTATAGTTTTCAAGGATGGTTTGAGGCACATGCTCTTTTCTTACAATAGTAAAGTGCAGGGGTAATACGGGGAATGGGTTCACCATTAGCTCAAAGCCATCGTTTAAATCAATTGTCAATTGCTCATGAGAACGATTTTTTTTACACAAAAAACAAGGCCTTCCGGCTATTGTCTGTCGGTCAATGCTCGCTCCGGTAGATACTATCCGGGCAGGATTATATTGCAATTGCAAACTGCCCAACTGCCTTAAGCCTGCATCTTTTAAGGCTTCATATCGCAATTTCAGCTCGTCCCATGCCTCAAGTTGCTGGCTAAAGAACTTCTCTATATTGTATTTTGTCCCATTCATAAGGGTTATTCTTCACGACTGTTTCTTTGCAAAGTTAACGTTTTTAGGGCGTAATGACACCACTTTACTTAAAAAGTTTGTATCTTTGCATATATGAAAAGGAAAACTTTGCTTGGTTTAACGCTAACCGAATTAAAGGTTCTTGTCCAGTCTCTTGGCATGCCAGCCTTCACGGGTAGCCAAATAGCGAAGTGGCTTTACGAGCGTCATGTATCGTCAATTGAGGATATGACCAACTTGTCAAAAGCCAACAGAGAGCGTCTTGCCGAAGTATGCGAGATAGGAAATGCCGCTCCCATCGATGCCCAAAGGTCGAAAGACGGTACCGTAAAGTATCTTTTTCCTGTTCAAACACAAGCCAAAGCCATACTCACCAAAGAAGAAAGCACGAACGACACCGCTGAAAAGCCTGCGCGTTTTGTGGAGACTGTCTACATCCCGGAGGAAAAAGGGCACGCCACTCTTTGCGTAAGCTGCGAAGTAGGATGCAAGATGAACTGCCTCTTTTGCCAGACAGGCAAGCAGGGTTTCGATGGTTACCTGACGGCTTCAGACATATTAAATCAGGTTTATAGCCTGCCGGAGGTTGACAAACTCACCAATATCGTATTTATGGGACAGGGTGAACCCATGGACAATCTGGACAATGTGTTGCGCGCTACCGAAATACTCACGGCCGATTATGGATGGGCCTGGAGCCCGAAACGCATTACAGTGAGCAGCGTTGGCATCAAAGACAAACTTAAACGGTTTCTTGATGAGAGCGACTGTCAGGTGGCAATCAGCCTGCATTCACCTATACACGAACAACGGGCAGCCCTTATGCCCGCCGAAAAAAGCATGTCAATACACGACATTGTTGAGCTTTTGAAAGACTATGACTTCTCTCATCAACGCCGGCTTACGTTTGAATATATCGTCTTTGGTGGCGTTAACGATTCAACGGCACATGCAAAAGAGATATGCCGACTGCTGAAAGGATTGGACTGTCACATCAATTTGATTCGCTTTCACCATATTCCCGGCGTCGACTTAAAAGGCGCAGACGACAGAAAAATGGAAAGTTTCCGCGACTATCTTACAGCCCATGGCTTTTACACAACGATACGGGCCAGTCGCGGGCAGGACATATTTGCAGCCTGTGGCTTGCTTAGTACCGACCGAAAAATTAAGCAATTACGTGGTAAATGAGGTTTTATCTCGCAGTAATATCGCTTTTTGCGGTTCTTTTTACAGCTTGTAACGACAACCGTTTGCAGCCCCGTTCAGGAGGGCGCATGTACGAAACACTGCTTGTCGGCGATACCAACAACATTGTACATGAGGCTTTAAGTACCGATATTACTGCCCTGCCGCAAAGCGAGCCTTGCTTTGACATTTCTTCTGTTTCCCACAAATCTTTTAACAACACTCTGCAACTTTCGCGCAATATTGTTGTAGTTAGCCTGGATCATGCGCGTTATCATGCGGTGAAAATAACGTACGAAAAAGATGTTTACGCCCATCCGCAGATGGTTGTCAATATCAATGCGCCCTCAACAACGCTGCTCAGCCGGGCCCTTAACGGCCGTCAGGGACAGCAATTGCGACAGCTTCTAATACGCTCAGAACTTAATTTTGCCATTAATCAGCTGCAAAACAAGCGCAATATACAACAGGAAAAGGCCATAAAAAAGGCGTTTGGTATTACGCTTTGGGTGCCACTCGACATGACAAGCTGTCGCGAAGGCCGTAATTTTATGTGGCTAAGCAACAACAATGCCACTGCCATGCAAAACCTTGTTATCTACAAACTGAAAGGGCAACCGCTGTCAAAAGCCGGAAGAAACATGGCAAACGTATTTACCATGCTTCGTGACAGCGTGATGAAAAGCAACATAAAAGGCGAAACCAACGCCATGTACATGCAAACAGCAGCCCTGCCTGTTAACGTAGAAACAGCGCACGAACGCAAGAATAAGCTCATTATCTTCCGTGGATTATGGGAAGTAAAGGGCGATGCTATGGGCGGACCGTTCGTAAGTCATGTCATCAACCACAAAGGAAACACGTTAGTTGTTGAAGCCTTTGTGTTTGCACCCGGTAAGAAAAAGCGAAATTATCTGCGGCAATTAGAGGCCGCTTTATATACACTAAAACAGCAATAACAACTATGAACAATCAGAAAATACGCGTGGCTTTTACCCACGGAGACACAAACGGCATTGGTTACGAGCTTATTTTTAAGGCTTTTTCTGAACCCGCTATGTTTGAAATATGCACCCCTGTCGTCTACGGGTCGCCTAAAATAGCGGCTTACCATTGCAACGCACTGGGCTTGGAGGGTAACCTGTTCAGCATTATCAATAATGCTACCGAGGCTAAGGACGGCCGCTTAAACCTTATTCCTGCCTTCGATGAGGAAATAAAAGTCGACTTAGGACTGCCTGACCAGGAGGGAAGCAGGGCGGCAGTTAAGTCAATCGACCGTGCCATTACCGACTATAAGGACGGTTTATACGATGTGCTTATTACGTGCCCCGTCGACAAGAACAACATGCACATTGACGGTTTCGACTTTCCCTGCAACGAAAAATTTATTGAAACGTGTATCGGCGACGGCAAAAAGGGCCTGCCCATACTGTTAAACGGCAACCTCCGCATGGTGCTGATGACCGACGATATTTCGCTCAAGAGCGTACCTGAAGCCATTACAAAGGAAGCTGTTATTGAGAAAGCGGCTATGCTTTTCACCACGCTGAGGAGAGATTTCCGCATATCAAGTCCGCGAATTGCCGTGCTGGCGTTAAACCCCAACAGCACCACCGGACATCCGGGAAAGGAAGAAGCCGAAGCCATTATCCCTGCCATACAGGCTCTTTCGAACGTAGGCGTACAGATTTTTGGTCCCTATCAGGCCGACAACCTGTTTGGAACCTGCAATTATACCGCCTTTGACGGTATTATTGCCATGTATCATGATCAGGGAATTACGCCGTTCAGGGCCCTGGCCCCCGACAGCAGCATATGTTATTTAAGCGGCCTTCCCCTTATCAGTGCATCAGCCAACATAACACCCTGCTTTGATATTGCAGGTCAAGGTAAGGCCAATGTCGATGCCTTCAGGAAAGCCATTTATCAGGCTATCGACAGTTTCCGCAACCGTAAAAACTATGACGAGCCTTACGCTAACCCGTTACCCAAACTGTATCACGAAAGAAAGGACGAGAGCGAAAAGGTCAGATTCTCTATCCCTAAGAAGCGGGAGGGCAACGTTAAGGAAAAACAGCAATAGGCATTATCATGTCATAACATTGCCTTTCCATGGCCATACAGGCCTGAGAACAGCCCCTTTTACGCGCGGTTATGAATAAAAAGTATCAGAATGCTTTCTTCATCTTCGGTATAGCAGTGCTTATACTGATGGTAACACAGCTTAACTTTGCACAGGTTTGGCAAGGATTGAAGCATGCCGGATACTGGTTTTTTGCAGCTATTGCGCTGTGGGCCTTTCTGTATATTTTCAATACGGCGTCGTGGTACCTTATTATAAAAGGTGTATGTCAGCAACCAACGGCCAGCGACAAGCAGCCTGCGGTCGACCCCCGACGCCCTGTTGGCTTTGCGTGGCTGTATAAAGTGACGGTGTCAGGCTTTGCTTTAAACTATGCCACACCAGGCGGATTGATGGGCGGTGAGCCTTATCGCATCATGGAATTGGCACCGGAAATTGGTACCGAAAGGGCATCGGCATCGGTAATTCTGTATGCCATGACCCACATTTTCAGTCATTTCTGGTTCTGGTCTCTCAGCATTTTCCTTTTCATTTTTACCCAGACCGTTACCCCTTTGCTGGCCATACTGCTTACCCTGGCAGGCCTGTTCTGCGTGCTTGGTATCTGGTTTTTTATTTCCGGCTACCGGAAAGGGCTTGCCAATCGCATCATGAACGTGCTGCGTTACATCCCGCTGGTGAAGAAATGGGCACGCCCTTTCGTTGAGAAACACCGCGAACAGCTGAACACTATTGATGGCCAGATATCGGCTCTGCACCGGCAAAGTCCCAGGTTTTTTGTGAGTTCGGTAATACTTGAGCTTGCATGCCGCATTGTTTCAGCCCTCGAAATATTCTTCATTCTGCTGGTTCTGATGCCCCGTGTAAGCTATTTTTCGTGTGTGCTGATACTGGCTTTCACCTCGTTGTTTGCCAACTTGCTGTTCTTTATCCCCCTTCAGCTGGGTGGCCGTGAGGGTGGTTTCTGGCTCTCGACAGCAGCTTTGGGACTGCCTGCCAGTGCCGGGATTTTCGTTGCACTTATTGTTCGCCTGCGCGAATTGGCGTGGACGGGTATCGGCCTGCTGCTTATTAAGATAGAAAAAGGCCATAAATAGCCTCGCTTTATTCTACAATGCTACCGCGTTTACTGAACAACGCTGCACTAAACACGCTGTTAAGCTCAACGTTCGACGGCCGTCAGCAGCGCGTACGGCGGCCGTCATACCCATTGTTCGACGGCCGTCAGCAACGCTGCTGACGGCCGTCGAACCTCAACCTTACATCGTTACCTTCAATAGGCAACGATATAATTAAAGAAGAAAATCGATGTTTTGGAATCAATTTTCTGTCAATTTTACAGCAATATATCAAATAAAATATGTAAATTTGTCAGCCAATGAATAATTCAGAACTGCAAAAAATCAAGCAACGCTATAATATTGTGGGCAACTGCGACGGGCTTAATCATGCATTGGACGTGGCCCTGCAGGTAGCACCCACCGACCTTAGCGTGCTCGTAGTAGGCGAAAGTGGTGTGGGTAAAGAAATTATACCGCGGGTAATTCACGACAACTCGCCCCGAAGGCGTGAACGTTATTTTGCCATCAACTGCGGCTCAATTCCCGAAGGTACCATTGACAGCGAGCTTTTCGGACATGAGAAAGGCTCTTTCACGGGAGCGATAGGCGAATCGGAAGGTTATTTCGGCGTAGCCAACAAAGGCACTATTTTCCTCGACGAAGTGGGCGAATTGCCGCTCGCTACGCAGGCACGTCTGTTGCGTGTATTGGAGACCGGCGAATATATCAGGGTGGGCGGACAGGAAATCCGCAAAACCAACGTGCGCATTGTAGCCGCTACAAACGCAAACATGCGCAAGGCCATATCAGAGGGTCGTTTCCGCGAAGACCTCTATTACCGTCTGAATACCATTCCCATACAAGTGCCACCGTTGCGCGATCGCGGCGATGATATTGTACTTTTATTTCGTCTTTTTGCTATGCAGATGGGCGAAAAGTATCACCTGCCCAAAATAACGCTTACGGAAGATGCAAGGAAATTGCTTGTACATTACAAGTGGCCGGGGAACGTAAGACAGCTGAAAAACATCACCGAACAGATGTCGGTGTTGAGCGAAAAGCGCGAAATTGATGCCGAAGAACTGAAGAAATTCATTCCCGAAGACCCCGAAAGCACGCAGCTTGCCACCATCAACAAGCCGGGGCAGCACTCGTACGAGAGCGAAAGAGAAATATTATACAAAATTCTCTACGAGCTGAAAGGCAATGTTTCAGACCTGCGACGCGACATGACAAGCCTGCGGAAACAGCTCGATGAGGCCCGGCAGCTTAGTGGAGCAGCGGCATTCAACAACGGTTTTATTGCAGCCGACAATACATCTGTGCCCGCATTTAATCCTGCTTCGCATGTGCAAGCGTTTGTCCCGACATCGGCCGAAGAGGCCGAAGCCGAAGAAATCAAAGCTGAACCGGAGAGTTTAAACCTTAGCGATCTGGGACGGCAGATGGTGGAAAAGGCTCTGGAGCGTAATGGCGGGAACCGTAAAAAGGCGGCCCAGGAGCTGGGAATATCCGACCGTACGCTTTACAGGAGAATCAAACAATACGGTTTAGAGAAAGACAAATAAACAAACAACACAAATAATTTGTGAGGAAACAGCAGGACACAACAACAAAAATGATACATATTCACCTTTTAAAAACAGGGCTTAGCCTGTGGCATCGTGCAGGCCATACCACGTATGGTTCGGGGCACGTCAGGGCTATTGTTATGACGTTATGTTTGTTTTTGTTCGTGCTCACAGGCTGTAGTGTAAGCTATAAGCTCAACGGGGCAAGCATTGACTATAGTAAAACCAAGACCATTGAGATAGCCGACTTCCCCGTTCGCAGCAGTTACGTGTGGGGACCCATGGGGCCAATGTTCAACAATAAGCTGAAAGACATGTTCGCCGACCACACGCACCTGCAGCAGGTAAAGCGTAACGGCGACCTCGTTCTGGCAGGCGAGATTACACAATACACCCAGCGCAACAAGTCGGTATCAAGCGAAGGCTACTCGGCACAAACTGAATTGTCAATCACCGTCAACGTAAGGTTCACAAACAATAAGAATCATAAGGAAGACTTTGAGCGACAATTTACGGCCAGCAAGGACTACGAAACTACACAAAGCCTGAACAGTGTGCAGGAGCAGCTGGTGTCGCAGATGTTCGATGACATTATAAACCAGATATTCAATGCCGCTGTTGCCAACTGGTAAAGCCCGTCTTGCGTGACAGAAAATCACAAAATCCTGTAATGAAAATGGATATAGCACGCCTCATTAAGCACCCGGAGCTTCTCGACCGTGAGAGTCTTTATGACCTTCGCAGCCTTATAGCACTATATCCCTATTATCAGACGGCACGACTGTTATTGTTGCAAAATCTCTATATTCTGCACGATTCGTCGTTTAATGACGAACTGCGCAATGCAGCTTTGTATATCAACGACCGCCGCGTTATCTTTAATTTGATTGAAGCTGCCCATTATCAGCTGCCATCAATCAAAACTGATGAAAAAACAAATACAGGAAAAATCAAAGGGGAAAAAGAAGACAGAACCATATCTTTAATTGATAATTTCCTCGATTCTATTCCGGAAGAAGAAAGCAACGACGACAAAGAGAAAAAGCGAAAACCCACTCCTGCCGATGCGGCTATCGACTATGTATCGTACCTTATTGACACCGAGAATAAAGAAGAGCGGGAGAAAGAGAGGGCAGCCGCGCCACTCATGAAAGGGCAAAACCTGATAGACAACTTCATTAATAACGAGGGAGGGAAGATTCAGCTGAAAGAACAGCCCGAATTTATGCCCGATATAGATGAAGGCCTTACGACACAGGAGAAAGGCGAAGAAGAAGATTATTTCACCGAAACACTGGCTAAAATATACATCCGGCAAGGGCGATACAACAAGGCTCTTGAAATAATTCAACGATTAAATTTGAATTATCCGAAAAAAAATGCTTACTTTGCAGACCAAATTCGTTTCCTCGAAAAACTGATATTAAATAACAGAAATAATAAATAACAAGTTATGTACACATTTTTTGTAGTTCTCACCGGGCTGGCTTCCTTGCTGATGATCTTCATCGTACTGATACAGGAGTCAAAGGGAGGCGGCCTTGCAAGCAACTTTTCATCTTCTAATGCCATCATGGGTGTGCGCAAAACCACCGACTTTGTGGAAAAGGCGACATGGGGATTAGCCGCAGCAATGGTAGCCTTTAGCATAGTTTGCGCTTACACTGCGCCCCAGGCGTCGACCGATGAAAGCGTATTAGAGAAAGCCGCTACGCAAACACAAACAACCAATCCTGTCAATACACAGGGATTCGGAGCCGCTCAACCTGCACAAAGCACACAGGGAGCAGCAGCAAATGGAGCAACAAAAGCTCCTGCAGCAGGTACGCAAAAGGGTCCGGTTACACCGGCATCACCTGCAAAATAAGGAATAGTATCTTCTAAAGTGCTAAATATACTTGGGCAGAACAGAGGTCAATTGCCTGTCTGTTTCAAAGTTTAAAGTGGTTAATCAGAAAATGAATACTGATTAATCACATAGTATTCTGTAACAAAATAGCATGCTTGGAACTGTTGGTGCGGAGAGAAACCTCACTTAAATACAGCAGAAATACCAGGAAAAGAAAAAAGAAAAGAAAAAGAATGGGATTTGTTTGGCAATATCATATAAATCTTATACCTTTGCAACCGCTTTATAAAAGTTAAAGCATTATTACATACGGTGGATGTAGTTCAGTTGGTTAGAGCGTCAGATTGTGGTTCTGAATGTCGTG
>CALIIG010000153.1 GCA_938018155.1 uncultured Prevotella sp. | reverse complement strand
TTTATGTTGTAAAGGTCATCGTTCGACGGCCGTCAGCAGCGTTGCTGACGGCCGTCATACCCATTGTTCGACGGCCGTCAGCAACGCTGCTGACGGCCGTCGAAAAACCAGCATAACGGTGCAAAGGCGCAGGCAAACTGTTGAAAAGCTTATAAAAAATCATCGGATATTTACAGCCAAACAACCGTAAATATCCGATGAAATGGTGATTTTTTGTCTATTTCGTGGCCTTCATGTCCTTTGTCACATGTTGCGAAGGTTAGAACCACAAACAACAATTTCTACTTCTGATAAACACGAACATAGTCAACATCCATCACTGCAGGCAGGGCTGTATCGTCAGTTCCCTGTTGTCCGCCCCAGTCACCGCCCCACGCTAAGTTCAGTATTACGTAGAACTCATGGTCAAAAGGCCATGCGTTGGCGGTGCCTTCATTGTTATAAGTAAGCAGAAGCCGGTTGTCAACATAGAATTTCATATACCCGGGTGTCCACTCAACGGCATACACATGAAACGCCGAGGTGGCGTCTCCTATATTGCGGCTGGCCGTCTCAACGGGCGTGCCGCCATTGTTATATTTTGTACAGTGGATGGTAGAATGCACTACATCGGGGTTGAAACCAACGTGTTCCATGATGTCTATTTCGCCTGTTGCAGGCCATGTACCGCCTGCTACCGGCATCATCCAGAAAGCAGGCCACGTGCCTTTGCCCGCAGGGACACGTATTCGGGCGGCTATATAACCATACTTCCAGCCCGTATTGCGCTTGCCATAGATGCGTCCCGAGTAGTATCGATTGTTGATTTTGCGTGCGATAATTGAGAGATAGCCACCCTTTACGTCAATCAGTTTCTGCCCTTTGTAGCTTTCAGTGCCCGGATAGGCCTGCTTTTCGTTGTTCACGCGGCCCGCAGCCCATTTCTCAATAGTCCAGTCGGGCGAGAGCGTTGTTCCGCCGAACTCGTCGTGCCACACCAAACGATAGCCTGCAGGACCGCGCAAAGAGTCGGGCTCAACAGGACGCATTACGCCCGATTGCTTCACAGGTATATAGAGACGACGCGTGCCCGACTTCACGACAATGTTGCCCGTGCGGGCTTCGTAGCCCGTATTCGGCTTTATTTCTACACGTATTGTACCCGCCTTTTTGTTGGTACCATTAGTAGTTATCGTCACCCAGGCACTGCAGGAATCATCGGCAAAGGCCGTCCATTCGCGCTGTGCGGTTATGCTGATATTTTGTGAAAAAGCTGTATTCGAAGCCTCAACGGCATTGATGCTCGCCGTAATGCCTTCGCTCGAAGGCCGGAAAGGGCCGTTATCGCTGTTGTCACTTCCTCCACAAGCTGCAAGAACGAAGAGCGAAAGGAAGAGCGTAAGCAATGGGATTTTTTTCATAATCATTGTTGTTTAAATTGAAATATAGCGATTAAAGCGCAGTTTTTTGCAATATAATATGACTTGCCGACACATGCGTATCAGCCTGACAGCCGCCAAAATCGAGCACAAGCTCCAGACTTGCAGCCGCACCTTTGGCCAGCACAGAGGCAGGAACTTTAAGCGTATACTCCTCATAGGGACGCAGAGTAACCTCTTTTGCGAACAGGAAATTGTCGCCCGAAGCCGTGTCGGTAAGCTTAACCATGAATGTTCCACCCTTATCAGTGTTGAGCTTGCAGCTGAAATCGTACTTCGTATTGGCTTCGCCCGCAATGTCGGTAGTAATGAAACACTGTGCCTGCCAGCGGTCAGAGGTGGCCTGTGGCAGCACATACGAGAAGGTTCCGGCATTGAAAGTCATCGCAGGATCGGCTATTTGCGACCATCCCGGCGCGTAATAGTAGCGGGTCGTAAATCCTGATGTGCCACGGTCGTCGACGTGAGTTTTCCATAAATTCGACGTTGCGTTGTACACATATACCGTATGATCCTCGTCCTCTGCGGGCGCAACGATGCCGTCGCAGCCGTGTTCCTGCAGGTCAATACGACTTACTGTAACGTTGGTACCAGCCTCGTTGCCGCCAAAATCGAGCACAAGTTTCACGTTATTCATGTCAATTCCCGGCATATCACTTTTGTAGAACACGTAAGGTTCGTATGCTTTCAGCTTAATAACATCTGTAAAATAGAACACATTATCATCGTCATCCTTTACCAATTTCACCGTTACGTTGTTATGATCCTTCGTAGAAAGGAACTTCGCAGAGAAGTCGTAGTGGGTAGATGAGTTCGTGGTCATGTCGGTATGGAACATACATTGTGCCTGCCATTGTTGCGTAGTGGCCTGTGGAAAACTAAATGTATACGAGTTGCCACTGGCAGTATGGTCCGGCGGTGCAATCTGCGACCACCCGGGAGCATAATAGAAAGTGGTGTTGAACGTGCAGTTTTTCCACATATTACAGTTGCTGTCGGCATTGAATCCCTGAAAGCCAGCTTCTCCGCTTGTGAGTATAAAGTGCCATGAAATGCTCTTGTCGGGGTTGTCATAAACCAGGTCGAGCTGTGTAGATGTGATGTTTTCTACACGGAATCGCGGCTCGTTATATTGAGCATCAGCCGAGATATATGGGAAAAGTGTGTGTGCAGGCAGAACCAGATAGAGCGAAGTTCCCTCCACCTCAAAGCGGTAATCGGCCGTCTGTGCGGTGGCAGGGGTGGTATAATCATTGCCAGAGTGAGGATTATTGCCGTATGAGGCTCCCTTGTTTACAAAAACAGTGCCGCTCGTTCCCGGGTCGTAAGTGTAGCCTTTCTCTGTGGAAAAGGTGAGGCGGTCGTCGTAAAGTCCGTACGCTCCTTTCTCATTGGGCTGGGCAGAATACCAGCTATTGCCCGTCGTTCCATAAGGACCGCATGCAAGATGGCCCGCAACGCTGCTGGCAAAACGCCATTCTTTTTTCTTCCCGCTGTTCTCAGAGCCACCCGCCAACAGGTTATAGTATTGGTCGAAATTGACTATTGAGTTATTGATATGGAAAGTTAGCGTGTCGGTTCCGTCGCTTATGCCGTTACGGTTACCCACACGATAGGGTATCTTATAATCACCGGCTACAGTAAAAATAACCGTCTGACCGTTGACAGTAGAATAGGTTGTATTGTTGCCCTGGGGCAAAAGCCATACAGGATACTGGCCCTTGTTGTCGAGATGAAAGGTTACACCGTTCGTGGTTTGGTCAACGTCTACATGGGTTTTCGCTTCGCTTACCAACGGAATACCCGCTTCATTGGGGCCGTCAAAGTCTTGAGGCGAGCAACCTGCCAGTGTGAAGACTGCTAAAGCTAAGGCTGAATATGCCTTAAGCGCGGAATAACCGCCGTATATTTTCTTTAAACTTGTTTTCATATCATGAAATACTTTATGATGATTTCAGTTGTCCAAACTTAGTAATTATGCTGTACAAGCCCACCCTGGGCAGCGTCAATTTCGCCCTGTGGTATAGGAACGTACTTGCGGTTCTGGCTCCATGTGTTCTTGCGGAAACCGTCGGCATCGGGCACTAACGTCGTCGCAGCCTTGCCTGTACGCACTAAATCCCAGTAGCGTTTGCCCTCACCCATGAACTCTAAGTCCCTTTCGTTGATGATATTATCAATGTTTGCTGCACGGTTATCGGTTAAACCTGCACGATGATGCACCATATTGAGATACTGTTGTGCATCTGCAAGGCTTCCGCCCGTGCGCACAAGCAGTTCTGCTGCATTCAGTAAGGTTTCGGCATAGCGGTATATTCGGAGGTTGTTATTGTAGTTGGCATCGGTGGCTCCTGCAATATTCTGCAGGTTGGCACTGCGTGCAATATACTTGTTAAGCCATATACCCGTGTCCTCGTAGCGCGGTTTGTAAGAACCTGCAGCCGGACGATAGCACGTAGCATCGCGGCGAACATCGCCGGTTTTGAACTTATTGTAAGCCTCAACACGCACGGGAGCCGCGCCCCATCCGTTGTCAATGCCATCGGCTGACACGCCTCCTTCCGGACTGATTATGCGTGGAAGCCATGTCCCGCCAACGTTTCCGACACCGCCATCATAGGCTCTTTTGCCGTTGGGTCCATCGGTATAGTTAATCTCTAATATGCTTTCCTTTGACCATTCACCGTTGCTTGTCCAGATGTTGGCGTAGCTGGGGTTTAGTTCATACTTGCCACTGCTGATAATTTCCTGCATGTATTGCAGTACCCTCG
>CALIIG010000152.1 GCA_938018155.1 uncultured Prevotella sp. | reverse complement strand
ACCAAATACGAAACCATGCCCTCGGGAAGCTCCCATGTAAAGACAATCTTAAATAAATAAACGTACAGCGTTATAAGGTATGCGCCCTGCAAAGGCATAAATAAAAAGTGGAGTAATCCGCCGAGAAAGCGTGGCATTTTAATCACGCGGCTGTCGTCAGGATTGAGTAAAGGCAGCATCTGAAGCCAGACAACGGGGCCCACGAACATCGAGCAGACGACAAGAAGGTCCAATGTAAAAGGTGAGACCGAACAGCTGTTCAAGCCCAATGACAAGCAGTTGCAAGCCTCCAAAGAAGATGCCGGCACCGATACTTGCTACCACTGCTGCAACAACGGCTCCCATGATAAAGTGCCAAAACTCGCGGTCGTCTTTGTAATGGCAGAATGCTAACGTCGCCGTCGTAACAGCAATGGCGACTATTAGCGTGCCGAGCATGATGCCATCGGTTCTGGAAAAGGGCATGGAAACGGTCATAATGATGCAGAAAGCAAGCCACAAAACCGACGTAACGGGTGCAATAAAGCGATTTAAAGGTCGTGCAGGATTGGCCTCGCGGTAGAGCGTAAAGGCTGTAATGAGCAATGCTGCAGCAGGGAAATAATAAGCGATAAAGAACTCAAACCGCTGAATATTAGGCATATCGTAGCCATACGCTCGCTCTAAATGGTGCATGACAATGGCACCGGCAGCCCAGCAAAACAGCAGAAGGATGGCCAGTGGAAAGCGCCGACACCCTTTAATAAAGCCCTGAAGCATTCGTGCGAACAGGTTTTTCTTTTGTAAATTTGGTAAGTCCATAAAGCAAATTTATATGTGATTATTTTATGTTATAACGCAAATGGTAGCATGATATTGGTTTTGATGCGTGCCTTTTTTCGTCCCGTCCCTCGTCCTTGCTTATATTAAGAGGCATATTCCATTATGTTGAGAGGTATATTTCATGGTGTGAAGAAGTATTTTTTATCGTATGGACAAGTATACCTTATTATATTAAGGTGTATGCCCTCTTGTGTTAAGTTATACGTCCTGTTATATTAAGGTGTACGGAGCACGGTGTAACGATATTACTTGTATTTTGCAATTGCAAAGATAATATGGTGTAGTTAAATATACAAACCAACGTAAACAAAAAAGGAGTTGCCTGTAATGACAACTCCTTTTGGCGCGCTCCAGGATGGGCTTGAACCAACGACCCCCTGATTAACAGTCAGGTGCTCTAACCAACTGAGCTACTGAAGCAATATGATTCCGCTTTTGAAATGCGGTGGCAAAGGTATGTAGATTTGCCGAAACTTCCAAATGTTTTGTGCGATTTTTTAATAATTTTCTTCCAAAAAGGGCTTTTTGTGGAGCCGATTACGGCGTAAACGTATTTATTTGTATCTTTGCACGCAATGGAACAGGGCTGTGAAACGGGCTGAATAAAACGATTGATACTGCCGTTTTACTTCATTAAAATAACCCGACAAAGCACTGAAGAAAACAGAAGACAACAATTTTGACAATAGAATAAAGCACTTTAGATAACAGAATAAAACAATAACGAATGAAGAAAACAATGCTGCTGGCGATGGTTCTGTGCCTGAATATTGCCGTCTTTGCACAGAATGGGGACCACAATTTTAAGGTAGCGAAGAACCTTGATGTGCTGAATGCCATATACAAAAACCTTGATTTGATGTATGTCGACACCCTTAACGCCGACGCTGTTGTGGGTAACGGCATCGATGCCATGTTGCGCAGCCTCGACCCCTACACCGTCTACTATCCGGCCGACAAGAGCGGAGACCTTAAGATGATGCTTACAGGCAAGTATGCCGGCGTTGGTTCGCTTATCCGATACAATTATAAGCTCGGGCGCGTTTGCATTGACGAGCCTTACGAACACATGCCTGCGGCTGAGGCCGGATTGAAGAAAGGCGACGTGATTCTGGCCATTGACGGCGAAGATGTAACCCGCAGGGACAACGCTTACGTTAGCGATCATCTGCGCGGTGACGCGGGAACTACGTTCGAATTAAAAATATTCCGCCCCTCAACAGGCAGGAATATGAAGTTCAAAATTACGCGAAGGGTCATACAATTGCCCGCCGTTCCCTACTATGGCTTGCAGAAAGACGGTATGGGATACCTCAATTTGAACTCGTTTACAGAGGGTTGTGGCAAGATCGTAAGGAACGCAATCATCGAAATGAAGGGCAAGGGGATGAAAGGATTAGTGCTCGATTTGCGCGGGAATGGCGGAGGATCAGAGCAGGAAGCGGTTAATATAGTGAACTGTTTTGTGCCGAAGGGCAAGCTGGTTGTGAGCAACCGCGGCAAGATGAAGAGCGTTAACCGCGACTATTTCACACAGGTTGAGCCTGTCGATACGCTGATGCCTGTTGTGGTTCTCGTGAATAACAGTTCGGCTTCATCCTCTGAAATTACGAGCGGTGCGCTGCAAGACTTTGACCGTGCCGTCATCATGGGTACCAAAACATACGGCAAAGGTCTTGTCCAAAGCATGGTAGACCTTCCCTACAACGGCCAGTTGAAGCTTACAACCAATAAGTATTACATTCCCAGCGGACGCTGTATTCAGAAGCTAAACTATAAGCACGACAACGGCGGATCGACGGAAGTGGTGGCCGATTCGCTCACAAAAACATTCTATACAGCCCATGGACGTGCCGTGAAAGACGGCGGAGGCATCACGCCCGACGTTGAGGTGGTGGCCGATTCGCTGCCTAATATAACCTATTATCTTGTGGGAGTGCGCGACTCGGACGAGCTTGTCAGTACCTTTGAACAGGAGTATATTGCACGTCACCCGACGATAGCACCTGCCGCCGACTTTGAATTGAGCGATGCCGACTATGATGAATTTAAGCAAATGGTGCTGAAAAGCCACTTCAAATACGATGCGCTGAGTGCGAAACAATTGGAGAATCTGGAGAAGGTTGCACGCTTTGAGGGTTACTATGACGATGCAAAGGCCGAGTTTGAAGCATTGAAAAAGCGACTTCAGCCCAACCTTGCGAAAGACCTCGAACACAACAAAGCCAGCATCAAACAAATGCTGACCAGCGATATTGTTACCGCCTACTATTATCAGGCAGGCTCAGTTCAGAATGCCCTTCGTACGGATAAACAGGCAAAGGCGGCTTTTGAACTGTTGAAAAATCCCGGCGAATATCGTAAAATTCTGGCTCCCCGGACAGCAGATAAAAGGCCTTAGTTTAGCAGACTACGCGCTTTTGTATAGACGGAAAAACCTTTTTAACCGACAGTTTGCGGTAGAAAAGTTCATGGAAAACAGGCGTCCCCAACAAGCAACAAAGCTGTTGGGGACGCCTGTTTTATGGTTGAAGTTCTGTTGTGGGGCAGTATAAAGGCGGGCTTTACAGAAAAATTTCATACCTGTGCTTCTGCCCTTATGCCTGTATATCCCTTCTTTTTCATGGTTGTTCAATCGTTATTCTTGTAGCCTCATGTTGTTTTTCTCCTTGCATAAAAAGGTGTTTGTTCCG
>CALIIG010000151.1 GCA_938018155.1 uncultured Prevotella sp. | reverse complement strand
TTGTGTACCGCATACACCTGAAAAGAAAAAATATGTACCTTTGCAAAGGTATGACATTCCGGGATATAACTGCCAGAATTATTGCCACAGGCTTTGGCTTTGGCTATTGGCCGTGGGGGCCAGGAACGGCTGGAGCACTTATCGCTACGCTGATTTGGATATGTCTCGGCTACATTCTCTCTCCGCAGTTACTAATGGGAGTAACCGCCTTACTGATTATTTTATTCACCCTTATCGGCACTTGGGCAACGAAAATACTTATGCCTTGCTGGGGAAATGACCCGGGCAGGGTTGTCGTTGACGAAATGGTGGGCGTGTGGATACCGCTTATTGTTGCCGTCCCAACAGTGTGGTGGCAGGTTGTTGCCGCTTTTATTCTGTTCCGATTCTTCGATATTTTAAAACCCTTAGGCATCAGAAGTCTCGACCGTCGCGTCGGTGCCTTCTGGGTAATGGCCGATGATTTGCTGGCCGGTGTGTACTCATTGTTTGTTCTTTTAATCATCGAATGGGCCGTTTAACACAGGCAATACTTAAATTTGGCAAAGCAGAAACATCGGCTACATTGGCTTCTGCTGTCGACTTCGGGCTGACAATCTTCCTTGTTAAGATTGTAAAAATATGGTATGCACAGGCTTCTTTCTTCGGTGCACTGGCGGGAGGCATCATCAATTGCTACGTAAACTATCAATGGGTATTTGATAAACAGGAACAAAGAAAACCGTTACTCATCCTTAAATACTTCGTTGTCTGGAGCTTTAGCATATTGTTTAATACTGCGGGTACATGGTTTTTTACCGAACTTTCGGGCATGCACTTTGTCATTGTAAAGGCTATTGTAGCTGTAATTGTTGCTATTTTATGGAACTATCAGATGCAACGCATCTTTGTTTTTCGCAATTTACACTCGCACAATAAAGAAAAATCTTTCAAGATATGAATTACAGAGACTTCCTCCAAAAGGTGATTTACGCCATTATTAATCCGCTTATCCACGGCCTTATCAAACTTCATGTCACGCCCAATATGATTACCACCCTTGGTTTTATCGGCAATATCGGCGCAGCAACATGCTTTATTTACGCCGCCCTTGCTTTGCAAAGTGGTGACGCGTCCGGTGCCTTTTGTGACATAACATGGGGCGGAGGCATTATCCTTTTTGCAGGATTGTTCGACATGATCGACGGCCGACTGGCTCGTTTAGGCAATATGTCAACCACCTTTGGGGCTATGTGGGACTCGGTTCTCGATCGGTATAGTGAGCTGATTTCGCTGTTCGGCGTCGTACTTATTTTCCTTCTTGGCAATCAATTCTGGTTGGGCGTAGTAAGTTTTACGGCTATGATTGGCTCGGTTATGGTAAGTTACGTCCGTGCAAGAGCCGAGGGTCTCGGCATCGAATGCAAGGTTGGGCTCATGCAACGCCCCGAACGCGTTGTGGTTTTAGCCTTTACAGCCATCGCGTCGGGGCTGTCAGCCAACCTTCAATGGCTCGCCGGGGGAATGATAATCATAGCTGTTTTGGCCAACATTACAGCCTTCTGGCGCATTGGCCATTGTTATAAGGCACTACAAAGAAAGTAGTTTCCCCCACAGATTATTCGGGATTAACCATAACACAACACGTGTTTAGCATTTATATTATTTTATTATTTGCGGCTCTTTTAATCGTCCGCCCTACCCGACGCTTTGCCCTTGCCTTTGTGCCATGGGTTATTTTTGCATGCTGTTACGATTGGATGCGCTTCTTTCCCAACTACGAATTTAACACCATTGACGTTAAAGGACTGTACGATGCCGAAAAAAAACTGTTTGGAATAACGGCTGCAGGCGGACAGAAACTTATTTTAGGCGAATACTTTGCCATCCATCATTGCGCGCTTGCCGACCTGATGGCCGGTCTCTTTTACCTGTGCTGGGTACCCGTGCCTTTAGGTTTCAGCCTGTGGCTGTATCATAAAAAGCAGTACAAATGGTTCATAAGGTTCTGTCTTACTTTCCTTTTTGTCAACCTTATAGGCTTCTGCGGCTATTACATCCATCCCGCAGCACCGCCATGGTACGCTATGGAATATGGCTTCAAACCTATATTACACACACCTGGAAACGTCGCAGGGTTGATTCGGTTTGACCAGCTTCTCGGCTTCCCCGTGTTTCAAAGCATCTACGGCAAGAACGCCAATGTCTTCGCAGCACTGCCTTCTCT
>CALIIG010000150.1 GCA_938018155.1 uncultured Prevotella sp. | reverse complement strand
GTTATCTCGTAACGTCGGAAGACGGACTATGGCATCGCAGCTACACGGTGAACATTACGCCTGTTGCTCGCACTGTGGTTGACACCATTAAATATGATTTTGAGAACTTTGAACTGGAGCAAAGGGAGCACAAATACTATATCTGGCATAACGAAAAAGGCGACGGAAGCTTCGGCAATGACTGGGCAAACGGTAACCCAGGCTTCAGAATCAGCCGTGGCTCATTCCCTCCAGAAGACTATCCTACGGTACCCCTTGCCGACGGTTTCGACGGACACGGCGTAAAACTTACCACAAGCGACCCAGGGCCTATTGCCCATCTGGTGAACAAACGCATAGCTGCAGGAAATCTTTTTCTGGGTTCTTTCGACGTCACAAACGCCTTAACCGATGCACTTAGTTCCACGCATTTCGGCATTCCATTCGATAGGAAACCCACCATGCTGAAAGGCTATTACAAGTATAAGCCCGGACAGACCTATCAAGATCGCAATGGAAGACCTGTCAGCGGACAAACAGACCAAGGCTCGATCTATGCCGTGTTCTATAAAAATCATGATAATGCAGGAAACGGCGTAATGTTAGATGGAACGAATATCAAAACAAGCCCGCAGGTTATAGCCATTGCTGACATGGGCTTTGTGGCACCAACCGACAGCTGGACCGAGTTTACAATACCCTTCAATTATACAGGAACGGTTGACCTTGACGCTCTGCAATCGCTGAGATATAACCTTACTGTGGTGTTCTCGTCATCGTTAAAGGGTGATCAATTCGAAGGTGCCATTGGCAGTACGCTGTGTATTGACAAGGTGCGTATAGTGTGTGAGAAAGAACAATAAATCATTATACCACCGGCTTTTCAGAAATATTCAACTTCAAAAATATCAGGTCAGCTCTCCTTATATTATATATTTCCCCTCCTTATATTATATAACCAGACATCCTATATCATATACCCGACTATTCAAAAGCAAACGATGAAGAATCATTTTCTTTCTCACATATTCCCGACAATGGCAAAAAGCCGCAACAATAAGCCTGGCAACAATTCATCTTTATGGTACCGGGTGGCTCTCATGACAGGCTTTAGTTGCTTGTTTACCCATGCAAATGCCAACAACATATTGGATGTTGACCATGTGGGTATACAAGTAAGGGCAGGGTATAGCATTGGCGGAACATCGCCATTACCCTTACCGGCCAGTATTCGCAGGCTTAACAATTATACCTTTCAGCCCAATTTGAACTTCGGATTTGACGTTACTCACAACGTAACAGAACAAATAGGTGTTCTCTTTGGCATCCATTACGAGAACAAAGGCATGCACGTTGATGCCGACGTTAAGAACTATCATGAAGAGATTATGCGCGGAGGCGAATCGCTTGCAGGCCAGTTTACAGGAAGCGTTACGACCAAAGTTCACGAATGGATGCTCACAGTGCCTATTCAAGCTACGTATAATATTAACGAGAATATTGTGTTACGGTTCGGCCCCTATCTCTCTCTTCTCACAGGAAAAGGCTTTACGGGCTATGCCCACAACGGCTATTTACGACAGGGTGACCCCACCGGGCCGAAAGTAATATTAGGCGATACTCATGATACAAGGGGCGATTTCGACTTCTCTGCCAACATGCGCGACCTGCAATGGGGCTTGGATGTCGGTGCCGATTGGTATGTTTACAAACGCTGGGGCGTCTATGCCGACATCAGCTGGGGGCTTAGTGGCATCCACGAAAGCTCGTTTAAGACCATAGAACAAACCCTTTATCCCATCTATGGAACCTTAGGAGTTACCTACAATATTAAGTATAAGAAATAAAAACATCAGGTAAAAGAGATAAGATTACACGGTAAACACGTGTGCTTAACTAAATAGAATTTACATTATCTTTTCAGTATAACATTATATTTACGACACATGAAAAAGATTTTTACGTTTATTGCTGCCGTCATGTGTGCAATAAACTCAGAAGCAAAAGACTATAAAGACAGTCTTGTTATTAATGTAGGAGGAGTTGTTACAGAACAGAGTGCTACCGTGGCACTGACGCAAGATGCCAGCGGTCATTACACATTCACACTAAAAAACCTCTCATTAAACCTTAGTGGTGCGCTTACAGGTGTGGGCACAATCACCATAGACAACCTGGAATCGTTCAATGCAAGCGGCAACACGATGTTGCAAACATCGCGCAATATCACCCTAAAGGATGGAGACTTTGCGTCGCCGTCAGGTTCCTGGCTCGGTCCCATGCTCGGCCCTGTACCTATTAATCTGACTGCCAAAATTAGCGAAAGCAAGATATATGCCAGCATATCCATCAATATGGCAGGCTTACCAATTGATGTAACATTTGGCTCAGGATACCAGCTTCCCAACAGCGGCTTCGAGCTTTTCCACAAGGATGGGGATTTCGACGCTCCCAACACGTGGCACTCTTTCGGCACAGCCATTGGCAGCTTAGCCTCAATGGTAAAGAGTAATAAGAACACACAGATATCCAATGACGTGCGTCCGGGTTCAACTGGTAGCCATAGTGCACTTATCACTTCAAACAAAATTTTTTGGGTTATTGCCAACGGAACTATGGCAACTGGCCGTATGGTAGCCGGTGCTTATTCGGCATCCGACCCCAAGAACCACGCTGAGATTGACCCTTCATCTACTGATCGCGACACCAATGGCGACCCATTCTATGCAACAATCACCGGCAAGCCCGACTCGTTAGCCGTATGGGTTAAGTTCATTCAAGGCAAACCTAACGCCTCCCACCCTTATGCCACGGTTAGTGCAGCCATTACTGACGGCACGAAATACCAGGATCCGGAGGACAAAACCTACAATAACATCATGGCTAAAGCCAAGAATAACAAAATAACTACGAACGGCGGCAACTGGCAGCGCATCGTAATTCCCTTCGATTATGTCAACAGAAGCATTGTCGGCAAGACGATGTTGATAACCATTTCAACCAATGCCGACCCAGGACAAGGTAGTGGAAGCGACAAACTTTATGTCGACGATATGGAGCTTATCTACAATGCTGGCATTGCCAGCTCAACCATTTCCGGCAGCACAATAAGCGTTACCCCACAGGGTGAAGGCGCATTTACCAGAATCGTTTACGGACAGAAAAGCGGCAAGAACATCGCAACCGTTACCGTTTTCTCTGACGATTTGAAGAAGCAGACAACACAAGAGTTCGAACTTCCTACTTCAAACGGCATATCAAAGGTACAGGAAGACGCCGCCGGCACAGAAGAAATATTCACCCTTAGCGGTCAGAAGGTGAGCACCATGCAACCCGGACAGACCTACATTGTGAAGAAAGGCAACAAGGTTCGCAAGGTTATCAACCGTTAAACCTGCCGTTGTGTATTACCAACAAACGCGTTGACGCTGAACAAAAGCGCAACGAAGCAAAGTTAAAAATTTAAGCAACATATTATCCCGAAAGCATTAGCTTCCGGGATTTTTTATATATCTTTGCGTATCAAACCATCTAATCTACCGCTTTTTATATGGAAAAGTTGCTGCATTATGTTTGGAAACACAAGCTCTTTCCGCCCGAACCCTTGTACACTACAGACGGACAGCCCGTAGAAATAATAGATACAGGCTTGCACAATATGGATGCAGGACCAGACTTTTTCAACGCCAAGGTCAAGATTGGAGGCGAGATATGGGTTGGAAATGTGGAAATACACCATCGCTCTTCCGACTGGTTTGCCCATAATCACCATCGTGATGACCACTACAATAACGTTATTCTTCACATCGCCGAGGCCGTAGACACCGATGTAAAAACGGCTAACGGACTTACCCCGCCACAATTACAGCTTACGGTTCCCATACAGATAGCCCGGCACTATACAGAGCTTTTGCAGACCGATGATTACCCGCCCTGCTACCAAATTATCCCAAAACTCGCTCCCATTACGGTGCGTTCGTGGCTTGCTGCGCTTGGAACCGAACGCCTTGAGCGTAAAACCGATGACATTATACGCCGTGTAAGCCAGGCCAATGGCTCGTGGGAGGCTGGTTATTTCGTCACACTTGCACGTAGTTACGGCTTTGGAATAAACAGCGATGCATTTGAACAGTGGGCACTTTCCATCCCTTTAACTGACGTTGCACACCATAGAGACGACCTCTTTCAGATTGAGGCCGTCTTCCTGGGACAGGCCGGACTGTTAGACACGGCAGCCATTCCCGAGCGTCATCATGCCGATGTCCTGGCGGATAACTACTATCAACGTTTGCAAAAAGAATATGTTTACCTTGCACATAAGTTCAATTTCAAACCCGTAAACCATCATATTTGGCGTTTCCTAAGGCTGCGACCGGCCAACTTTCCTCACATCCGCATCGACCAGTTAGCCCACCTTTATTATATGCGAAAGGCCGAATTAAGTCAGATTACAGCTTGCACTACGCTCAAAGAAGCCCGTGAAGCCCTTGCCACAAGCGTTACTTCGTATTGGAAAACGCATTACAATTTTGGTGTCGAAAGCAGACAAAACGAGAAACATACCTCTGGGCTCTCTTTAAATTTATTGCTTATTAATGCCGTTATTCCTACGCTATTTGCCTACGGTAAGCATAAAAACGATGACCAATTATGCGAACGGGCCTTCGATTTTTTAGAGCAGTTGAAGGCCGAAAACAACCATATTGTAAGAACCTGGCAGCGTATCGGCCTCAACGTTGAGACGGCAGCCGACTCGCAGGCTCTCATACAGCTGAAAAAAGAATACTGTGATCGTAAAGACTGTCTGCGCTGCCGCTTCGGCTACGAATACCTGAAGAAGAAATGAAAAACCCACAGGAAACCCTCAATGCCCTTATTCTTACGGCCGCATGGCACTTTAATCTGGCCGATCTTGCAGAGCTTTACCGCTACGTTGGTTCTGCCACCGAGCTGATAACCCACCATAACGACATACGTGCTGTGTGCCCGGAGGCCTCGCCCCGACTTGTTGAGACGCTGAAAAACTTGTCGCAAGCACAAAGAACGGCCGAAGAAGAGCTGGCTTATTGCGACCGTCACCACATCAAAATACTTACAATTGACGACGAAAATTATCCACGACGATTAGCCGAATGCATCGATGCGCCACTGTTATTATTCTATCTTGGCAACGGCAATCTGAACGAACGCCGCACCGTTAACATCGTAGGAACACGACGTTGCACCTCATACGGTAAGGACGTTATTGCAAAATTAGTTCGCGAACTGCATGCGCTTTGTCCCGACGTTATGATATTCAGCGGTCTGGCTTACGGCATTGACATCTGTGCCCACCGTGCTGCCCTGCAGAACAATATACCCACAGTGGGCGTGCTTGCCCACGGACTGGACACCATCTACCCCGGTTCACACCGCCGGACGGCAGTTGAAATGATTGAGCACGGCGGGCTGATCACTGAATTTTTCACCCATACACAGCCCGTGGCACGCAACTTTGTACAGCGCAACCGCATCGTGGCGGGTTGTGCCGACGCCACTATCCTTGTTGAAAGTGCGGCGAAAGGCGGAGGCCTTATCACCTGCAACATAGCACAAAGCTATTGTCGTGACGTCTTCGCCATACCAGGGCCGGTCAACGCTGCCTGCAGCGAGGGCTGCAATAACCTGATAAGAGACAACGGTGCTGCGCTCATCTCATCGGCCGAAGACCTTGTCAAGGCCATGGGATGGGACGATGACGAGCACCTGATTAAAGCACAGAAGCTGGGCATTCAGCGCGAATTGTTTCCTGAATTATCGGCCGAAGAGCGCAATATTGTTGAAGCATTGCAGAAAGACAACGACCTGCAGGTAAATCTTATAGCCGTAAAAACGAATATGGATATGGGCACTTTAAGTGCTACGCTCTTCAGTTTGGAGATGAAAGGATTGGTGAAACTCATGGCGGGCGGCACGTATCATCTCATAGGTTAGACCGTTTAAGAAAGATAATTCGTACCTTTGCACCGTAAAGTTGAATAATAACATAACAAAAATGATGGCAATACATATTTTTGAAACCGAAATGGAGGTGCGCGATTACGAGTGTGACATCGAAGGTATTGTGAACAATGCCAACTACCTTCATTATTTTGAGCATACGCGTCACCGCTTTTTAAAGTACGCCGGTCTTAGCTTCAGCAAAATGCACGACAAAGGTATCGATGCCGTTGTAGCACGCATGAACCTGCAATACAAAATGCCGTTGCGCTGCGACGACTGGTTTATCTCGCGCCTATGGCTTGAGAAACGGGGACTGAGATACGTGTTTCATCAGGACATTGTGCGCAAGGGCGACGAAAAATTATGCTGCCGGGCTACCGTCGAACTGGTGTGCCTGATTAACGGCAAGCTCGGAAACTCGGAGGAATATGACCGTGCCTTCGCAAAGTTTTACCCACAGGAGAACAAGGATTAAACTGTTCTGCCTCCCCCTTTCTTCCCTTTAAATTTGCTTCTGTAACCGTCCTCTCATGAAGAGGACGCCACCTTTCATATAACCATACATCATGAAGATTGGAAATACCGACTTAGGAGACCGCCCCTTACTGCTGGCACCTATGGAAGACGTAACCGATACAGGCTTCAGAAAATTATGTAAACGCTACGGTGCTGCAATGGTATACACTGAGTTTGTAGCCGCCGATGCCATTATCCGTGCCATACCATCAACCCTCAAAAAAATGGTAATCGACGATACTGAACGCCCCGTTGGCATACAAATTTATGGCAAAAGCGTCGACTCAATGGTTGAGGCAGCCCGCATGGTTGAGCAGTTCGGGCCCGATGTAATCGACCTCAACTTCGGTTGTCCCGTAAAAAAAGTGGCCGGAAAAGGTGCAGGATCTGGTTTGCTTAAGAACATACCGCTGATGCTTGACATTACACGAGAGGTGGTGAAGGCGGTACACACGCCCGTAACGGCCAAGACAAGGCTGGGATGGGACAACGACAATCTGGTTATCCCTACGCTGGCCGAACAGCTGCAGGACTGTGGTATCAGCGCGCTTACCATACACGGACGCACGCGCGCACAAATGTACACGGGCGAGGCCGACTGGAGTTTGATTGGTGAAGTAAAGCGTAATCCGCGCATCCATATCCCAATTATAGGCAACGGCGACATCACAACGCCTCAACAAGCCCGTATGGCTTTCGATCGCTATGGCGTTGATGCGGTGATGATTGGGCGGGCTACTTTCGGACAGCCATGGATTTTCAGGGATATGCACAACTATCTTATCGGTAGGGAAGAACAGCCTTTAAGCATTGACGAAAAGATTGATATTCTAAAAGAACAGCTGAAAATTAACGTTGAACGCATTGATGAATACAGAGGCATTCTGCATACAAGGAGGCACCTTGCAGCCAGTCCGATATTCAAAAATATTCCTAACTTTAAACAAACACGTATAGCATTATTGCGCGCTGACACAGTAAAAGACGTAACAAATACATTGGAAGATTGTAGGCTGATTCTCAAACAATTACACTATAACATAAGCCAAACTGCGACAAAAGAGTGAATTGTTTTAACGTTTGTTCACATAGGCGGTTTGTGTTATTTTATTTTACTTATTAAAAGCAGGCTTTTGGGCTTGCTTTTTCCTTTTTATGGTAGCAACTATGATGCCGATGCGACCAAGCGATTTAAGCGTAATTTCAGAACGTTTATTTTGTACTTCTAACCTCTTCACTGCGTTACGCTCACTGTTCGGCGGCCGTCAGCAACGCGTACGGCGGCCGTCGAACAATGGGTGTGACGGCCGTCAGCTGCGCTGCTGACGGCCGTCGAACGACAACCACATAAGCGTAAGCCCTTCGACAACACTGGTAAAAGTACAGAACAGAAGGACATATTGTGCACACTCTATAAGGCTTGTTGTACAAAAGCATTTAACCAAACTGCAGGCGCAGGCTATTCAGAGTTGTAACGTTTTCGGGAAAACAAGGTACATATCGTGCTTTTTTTATAACTTTGCAATAAACAACAGGAATACGAATTGGCATGAACGACAATTTCGATATAAGGGAAGAGCATATCAGCAAAGACGAGAAAGAGTTTGAGAACGCGCTGCGACCGCTGCGCTTCGACGACTTTAACGGCCAGAAAAATGTGGTTGAAAACCTGCGCGTATTTGTTGAAGCTGCCAAATATCGTGGTGAACCGCTCGACCATACACTGCTTTACGGCCCCCCGGGGCTGGGCAAAACCACGCTCAGCAACATCATAGCCAACGAGCTTGGAGTGGGTTTTAAGATTACGAGTGGCCCTATTTTGGACAAGCCCGGCGATTTGGCAGGCATCCTCACTTCGCTTGAACCCAACGACGTTCTCTTCATAGACGAGATTCACCGGTTGCAGCCTGTGGTGGAAGAATACCTGTATTCGGCCATGGAAGACTACCGTATCGACATCATGATTGACAAGGGACCATCAGCGCGTTCAATACAAATAGACCTGAATCCCTTTACGCTCATTGGTGCTACAACGCGTTCGGGCATGCTCACGGCACCATTAAGGGCGCGTTTTGGCATCAATATGCACCTCGAATACTATAACCCTGATACGCTCCAACGCATTATCAGGCGTTCGGCCCGCCTCATGAAGGTGCCCATAGAAGAGGCTGCTGCCATAGAAATTAGCCGACGGAGCCGTGGCACGCCGCGTATAGCGAACGGACTGTTACGTCGGGTTCGCGACTTTGCACAGGTGAAAGGCAACGGCACTATCACCAACGACATCGCGCAATTATCGTTAAGTGCGCTGAACATCGATTCGTACGGACTGGACGAAATCGACAATAAGATACTGCTTACCATAATAGATAAGTTCCGCGGTGGCCCGGTAGGTATATCCACTATCGCCACAGCCATCGGCGAAGACTCGGGTACAGTAGAGGACGTTTACGAGCCATTCCTTATCATGGAGGGCTTTATTAAGCGCACTCTACGCGGCCGAATGGTGACCCCGCTGGCCTACGAGCACCTCGGTCGCAACCCATACGCCAGCAATATCATGCAGCAAGAGCTGTTCTGACAAGTCTGAAGAGCCTTACTCAACAGGCTTTTAGAGAAAGTAGATTGTAATTATTCAACCCGAAAATAAGCCAAAACTGCAATGAAAGAGGAAAACAACACACGCACAGCACTGTTTGTAGGCTCGTTCGACCCGTTTACCATCGGCCATGCCGATATTGTAGAACGGGTGCTAAAACTGTTTGGACGCATCGTTATTGGCGTGGGCATAAATCCTGAAAAACGTAGCATGTTATCGGCCGAAGAGCGTATAGAGGCTGTCAGAAGCCTGTACGAGGGCGATAACCGCGTAAAAATTGTGGGCTTTACTGACCTTGCTGTCGACCTCGCCAAACGCGAACGGGCGGCATTTATTGTCAAAGGGGTGAGGTCGATAAGGGATTTTGAATACGAGCGTGAACAGGCAGAGCTGAACCGTAGCATGACAGGCATTGAAACGTTATTGCTTTATGCCAACCCCTCGATGGCATCCATATCCTCCTCGGCCGTGCGACAGCTGGCTTATTTCCATAAGGATGTAAGCTGGATGGTGCCGAAAGGCAAAAAAGGCAAAACGGTAAAAGAGTAAAAAGCGCGGTGTGGGATTAAAGAATTAAAAAAATAAAGAATTAAAACCAGCGGCGTAAAAGCAAAAGGGTAAGGAAGTAAAAGGGTAAAAAGAAGCACTGAAAAAGGTGCAAAATCAATAAAATATGATTACATATCAGGCTGATGGCATTGGCATGCCAGCCATTAAACACAGGGAAACTACGGCGTGGATAAAGGCCGTAGCCGCCACACACGGAAGAAGTGTAGGCGAAATTGGCTACATGTTTGTAAACGATGAGAAGATTCTCGAGGTCAATAAGCAGTATCTTGGACACGATTATTATACCGACGTTATTACGTTCGATTACGACGAAGGTAAGGTTATAAACGGTGACATTGTTATATCATTGGACACCGTTCGCACTAATGCCGAACTGTTTAACAAGCGTTATGAAGACGAGCTTAACCGCGTAATTATCCACGGTGTGCTCCATTTGTGTGGCATAAATGACAAGGGACCCGGCGAGCGTGAGGTGATGGAGGCGAACGAAAACAAGGCTCTCGACCTGCTTCGTGAGATGGAAGCAGCAAACAATGCGTAGTTCTTTTCATCACTCTGTTTTAATTTCTCCGTATTTTACAAGGAATATTGCGGTAGTCCACAAGCTATTTGGTGTAGATTAACAAGAAATATTGCATTAGCTTACAAGCTATTTGGCGTAGATTAACAAGAGGGATTGTCCTGCTTCTTTTGAAGTTTGATGAGAACTTTTCAAAAGCTTTCTGTTTATTTTTAAGAGTATTCGATTTACGCTGACAACATACAGCGGCCACACTTCTGACAGATGGGGAGTGCGGCCGCTTTTATTTCATGTCATCTCCTTTATATAAAGGAGATATAATTATGGTAGACGGCAAATGCTATTTGCTACCATTCTGTTCCAAAGCCTTTTGTAAAATAGGATTCAAACTGTTTATAATTTGGAAGTATTCGCTCATATTCCAAAGGTCACGAGCCACAAGAGCCTTAAGCTGTGTGCGCATATAAGGCAGCGTTCGTTTCATTTCGGCCTCATCCCTGGGTTCTACCTTTTGTTTCTTGCCTTCGGCAACAATTTCATCGATAAGCGTACGGGGCACTTCAAAACCGTTTAGAAAGCTCTGGAACTCAGGATAACGTTTCTTCAATTGTTTTCTGTTGTTGTCGACGTACCGTAAGTTTGCACTGATCACAATGCCCTTGGCAGCCAGGTTTCGCATGTAAGTGGTAACCAAAGTAGTGTCTAAAGGTACAAATACATCGGGCATAATACCACCCCCTCCATACACAGTGCGATGGCGACGAAGCGTATAATACTTCAACGAATCGGCGAAATGGATGGAGTCGGCCGAGTAAAGCTCGCCATGTTTATAGCGTTGATCAAGCTCCATTTCGTAGTCTTTCTTGTCACCTTTCTTATAAAACTTCTGAATACAACGACCTGAAGGAGTATAATAATGGGCGATGGTGAGCCGCATCATGCTCCCGTCGGGGAAGTCGATAGGGCGTTGTACAAGCCCCTTACCAAAAGAACGACGTCCCACTACCAACGCACGGTCCTGATCCTGCAAGGCTCCTGTAACAATCTCGGCAGCCGAAGCGGTGAACTCGTTCACCAGAACGGTAACCTTTCCATTCTGTAATCGTCCGTTTCCCTGCGCCTTATAGTCTTGCCTTGGAAAGCGTCTTCCTTCGGTGTAAACAATTAAATCGCCGCGCTTTAAGAACTCATTGGCAACCTGAACAGCGGCCTGAAGGTATCCCCCGCCGTTGTCTTCGAGGTCCAAAACAAGGTCATTCATACCCTGTGCACGCAGGTCATTAACAGCCTTCATGAACTCATCGTACGTTGTTGCTCCAAACGAGCCTATGCGAATATATCCTGTTCCCGGCTTAATCATATACCAGGCATCGAGCGTTTTCACTGGAATTTTATCACGAGTAACCACAAAAGTAAGACGCTCACCAATGCCACGACGTATAATTGTAAGCCTTACCCGGGTACCTTTAGGTCCTCGAAGCCGCTTCATGATTTCCTCTTTCGACATCTTTACGCCGGCTATTGCCGTATCGTTTACAGCCACAATGCGGTCGCCTGCTTGTATACCCACCTTCTCAGAAGGGCCATTTGTAATGGTCTGTATGACGATAAGGGTATCTTCCTGCATATTGAATTGTACGCCGATTCCTTCGAAACTGCCGTTCAACGACTCGGTCATGGCTTTGGTTTCGCGGGCTGTTGTATACGACGAATGAGGGTCGAGCTTCTCCAACATGCCTCTGATGCCGTTCTCTACAAGGTTTTGTTCATTAACGGTATCGACGTAAAGTTTGCTGATTGCCATCTCAGCCATCTGCAATTTACGCAATGGCGACTTCGTACTAAAGTCGAAACTGTCCTGTGCCTGCATCGGCACAAGCATGAAAACACTAAAAAAAGAACTGAAAATAGCCTTCAGAATAGCATCTGAAGACTTTCTTATGGTGTGGATTTGCCGGTTCATTGTATGCTTCCCTATTATATAATGTTGTTTACTGTCTGTAAAATTAATGCCTGTTCCATGCTCTGAACGTCCGACGAAACAAGTTGTTCAGAATACCAGTTTAATCAGACGCACATATTCTTTTCAAAACTATCATATGAAGAATTCGGCATCTTTTCGCGATGGAATCGGCATTTTTTACACATT
>CALIIG010000149.1 GCA_938018155.1 uncultured Prevotella sp. | reverse complement strand
TTTTAACCACCTTGAATTCCATTGTTTTGCCCACGAACATATCGTAGTCGCGTATTGGGTGGACGTCAATCTGGCTGCCCGGAAGGAAAGCTTCGATGCCGAACACATCAACAATCATACCGCCTTTGGTGCGACTCTTGATGTAACCTTGAATAACAGCATCGTCTTCGAGAGCCTTGTTTATGTTCTCCCAACTCTTTTGCAGGCGTGCTTTTTTGTGTGAAAGAATAAGTTGTCCACCTTTGTCTTCTTGGTTTTCAACGTAAACTTCAACCTTGTCGCCCACCTTCAGGTCTGGATTGTAGCGGAATTCAGATGCGGGAATGATGCCATCGCTCTTGTAACCGATGTTTACTACGACTTCTTTTTTGTCGATAGCAGTTACAACGCCTTCTACAACTTGGTGTTCTTGAATTTTGTTTAGGGTGTTGTCGTAAGCTTTTGTTAGTTCGTTTTTGTCGCCACTAACGGTTCCACCGTTTTCAAATTCCTCCCAGTTGAAGTCTGACAAGGGATTGACGTCTTTGTAATTTGTCATAAATGATTTTTAAAATGTTTGTAATTAATAAAGTTAGACTTTATGTGAAAATACTCTCTTGTGAGGTATAAGCCCCACTTAGGGTGCAAAGTTACTAATAATAATCTGTAAATAAGTAAGTTCTGCTGATTATTTTTCTTTTTTTTGTCATCATTGCCCTCCTTCTATAGATGGTGTGGAGAATATAGATATTAATGAGTTTGCTATTAGAAAAGTATATGTATATAAGACAATCGTTGTGTATTTGTACAGCAGCCTGATTATCTATGTAGGTGCTGGCAAGAGTACGAAAGCAAGTCTCAATTCTGAGAAGAACTTTCTGGTTTGAACTCACACAAATCATCAAATATACATATACAATATAGGCATATATGAAGCCGATAAGGCTCAGGTTAATGAAACCTTGTAGTTTCTTTTTCCTATCTTCACAACATATACTCCTTGTGGCAAAGGAACTTCCATACGTTTAGACACTTGTCCCTTCCAAACAACCTGTCCATTGATATTATATACATTTACGAATGCAGGTTCATGGGCACCACCTATTGTCTCGATATGCAATGTGCCATCCTTTCCGTACACCTTGTATGCATCGGTCGGCATGGTTGGTGTACTGATTGAAGTAGGCCATTGCCAATCCTCTAATTCTACAATATTCTTGAACCCAGAGAATACCTCAGAGGCACGGTAGGCCTTGGCAGAACCTTTGGGAATAAAGAGGGTGCATGTTTCCGTTGCATCGGATTCAAATGGGAGATGTGATGGTGACCACGCATTGGTTACAGGTGGTATGACAGGGCGTGAATAAACTTTTTTCAATCTATCGCATTTCCAAAATGCTCCCCTACCTATAAAAGTTACACCTGCTGGTATGTCAATTGAGTCTAAATGTGCGCAGGCAAAGGCATTTTCTGCAATATATGTAACAGAGGAAGGGATATTTATTTTGCGCAGGCTAAAGTTTAATTCGAAAGCACCTTTTCCAATTCGTGTAACTCCATCAGGAATATTTATATCTTCTAAATTATCACAGCCGTAAAATGCATCTTCTCCTATTTCTGTCAGTTTATTAGTCTGTATCGTTACCTTCTTAAGATTGGGTAATCCCGAATAAGCTTTTTTCATAATCCTCACGTTTGGAGGTATAACTACACTCTCTATACTCGGTATTGCGCAGTATAGATGACCATCCAAAATCTCAACAGTCTCGGGTAAAACAGCTATCGAGGCAGGGGCTTTGGGGCAGCCATCAAAAATGCCACCATATATTTCTCTAACTTTGGAAGGGATATTCACCTCTTTGAGTTTCCAGCATTCTGCACATAACATATCATTCATTACTTCAAGATTGTCCGGAAGTCTCACTTTTTCAACTTTCATGCTGAAAAAAAGCAAATCTCTTCCTATCTCTTCCACACTTTCGGGAATAATCAATTCTTTAAGAAACACATTGCAGGTGAATGCACTCTTCCCTATTTTCTTGAGAGTTTTGGGTAGTTTATAATCTCTAATAAAACTCCCATCAAAAGCCCTGTCGGGTAGAGCATCATTCACCATACGTGCATCTTCCATATCCAGATACCTCAGACATGGCTTGAGGGGATCCTCTTTCTCCATCGCTATTTTCAGATAATTCTCATATTTCATACCTTTGGGCTTTGGTTTACTGGGCCAGCACAAGCGGTGTAGAAAAGCAATGTCTCTGTCGTTAAGTGTTCCCGTTACACGAATACGAGTGAGTTCTTCGGCTCCCGGTCCAATGACTTCCTGCAACGTACCTGGGGTTTCTACATGATATTCTTGCGCTTGGGCTGTTATTGTGCATATCAGCAACAATAGCATTGAGTAAAGTCTTGATTTCATAGTTGTTCTCATTAATTAAACGTTATAATAAAACCTTGTAGCTTCTTTTTCCTATTCGCACAACGTAGAACCCTTGGGGTAAAGGTACTTCTATGCGTTTAGACACTTGTCCTTTCCAAACAACCTGTCCATTGATATTATATACATTTACGAATTCAGGGGCATGGGCACCACCTATTGTCTCGATATGCAGCGTGCCAGTCTTTCCGTACACTTTGTATGCATCGGTCGGCATGGTTGGCGTGCTGATGGAAGTGGGCCATTGCCAAGCCTCCAACTCAACAATCTCCTTGAACCCTGCGAAGACCTCGGATGCACGGTAGGCATCGGCTGAGCCTTTGGGAACATAGAGGATGGCTTCGTCTGCAGAATGGAGAAATGGTAAATACGGAGAAAGAGTAGTAGGTTCATTTGTTTTAGGAGGAGTAATCGGACGGGAATAAACTTTTTTTAGATTACGATTATTAAAAAATGCGTTCCTGCCTATAAAGGTCACACCTGCCGGGATGTCAATGGAATCCAAAGGTGCGCTGTCAAAGGCATTTTTTTCAATTCGTGTGACAGTAGAAGGAATGTTTATTTTACGGAGCCTGAGGTTCCAGAAGAAAGCTCCTTCGCCAATTCGCGTAATTTTGCCCGGAATATTAACCTCTTCCAATTTAGCGCAACCATAAAAAGCAAGGCCTCCTATTCTATCCAATTTATCGGTCAAGATTATTGCTTTCCTGAGGTTTGGTACCGCCCAATAAGTTTCATTCAAAATCCTTACTTTGGAAGGTACAGTTACACACTCTATACTTGGTACTCCGTAATATATCTCGCCATCCAAGATTTCAACTGTTTCAGGTAAAACGGCAATAGAGGCAGGGGCTTTGAGACAGCCATAAAACACACCACTGTATATCTCTCTAACTTCCGATGGAATATTAACCTCTTCCAACTTTATGCAATTTCCAAACAATAATTCATTAAGGACCTTAAGCTTTTCTGGGAGTTTAACCTTTCTTATTTCTATGCTATAAAAAAGCAGATTCTTACCTATTTCTTCCACACTTTCGGGAATAATCAACTCTTTGAGAAGTACATTGTAACTAAAGGCTCCCTTGCCTATTTTCTTGAGCGTTTTGGGTAGTTTATAGTCTTTGATGTAACTGAAATAAAAAGCCTTATCGGGCAGAGCATCATTCACCATACGAGCATCTTCCAAATCTAAATGACGTAGGTTCGTTTTGAAGTCATCTTCTTTTTCCTGCATTATTTTCAAAAACTTCTCAACTTTCATTCCTGTAGGCTTTGGAACACCAGGCCAACACAGGTAGTGAAGGAAGGCGATGTCTTTGTCGTTAAGTGTTCCCGTTACACGAATACGGGTGAGTTCTTCGGCTCCCGGTCCTATCACTTCTTGCAACG
>CALIIG010000148.1 GCA_938018155.1 uncultured Prevotella sp. | reverse complement strand
AGAAAATCATTAAAAACCTCTGGAAGCCAATTGTTACGTGTATACATAATAGTTATATTTTATATGGTTTATTATTTACTTGTTGTTTACGCTAACCTTTATACAACCTTCATGCCCACATAACCACACACGTCATATTGACATGTGTTGCAGACAAATTGACAGCACGCTGTAATAGGTTCGGCTTTCCATTATCAATATTATTTCTCTTTCACCATAAGTCAACGTTTCAAAAGTTATTAGAATAAAGGAAAAACATATCACTATTTCAATTAAAAGATTCAATGAGGAAATTTGCATTAAGTAAAATCCATAGTATCATATTGCGATAAAACACTAATATTTAAATATTTTTATCATTGTAAAATAACAATTGTTACCATTCATACACCTGCATATACCTACATTTGCAAATACAATCAAAACAAATCAAACATGAACTATAAAATGAAAGATTATCTTCCACCGATGGATCCAGAGAAATTGAAGGCTCTTTTCGAAATAGAGAATAAATTTAAAGCTGGCGAACTATCGGCTGAAAAAGCATATCAGCAAATTAAAGAGCGGGTTGGTAAGGTTAGTGCCTATCATGTTGCGTATATCGAACAAACCATGACAGAGGAGACTGACGATGAATGTATCCGTGAAGATGTACATTCTATCATCGACATGCTGGGAGATTTGATAGATAATTCCATGCCTAACCTGCCTGCAGATCATCCTATCATGCACTATTTAAAGGAGAATGAAGAGATGAAGAACTTGCTTTTGGCCGTGGAAGACTTGGTACAATATCCCATGATTAAAAATCAATGGCTCGAGCTTTACGATAAAATAAGCCAATATCCAGTGCATTATAAGCGAAAGCAAAACCAGCTTTACCCTGTGCTTGAACAAAAGGGATTCACCCGTCCCACAACAACCATGTGGACCTTCGACGATATGGTGCGCGATGAAATAAGAGAGGCTGAACGACTGTTACAGGAAGATAACGAGGAGGCTTTCATCAAACAGCAGGAACGTGTTTTGCTATATGCACGCGATTTAATGCAGAAAGAGGAGTTTATTCTCTACCCAACGTCAATGGCCTTGATAAGTGCTGACGAGTTCGATGAGATGAAAAGTGGTGATCAGGAAATAGGTTTTGCTTTCTTCAATGTGGAACACAAGTCTGCTGAAAGCAAAGTAGAACCGTCACCAAAAGCGCAAAATGGATTTGCCAACGACCTGCAGGCGTTGCTCGCTAAATATGGTTATGCAGCACAAGGAGGCAACCAACTATTAGATGTTACAACAGGAAAGTTGAGCTTAGAGCAAATAAACCTGATATATCAACATCTGCCAATCGATATTTCTTTCGTTGACGAGAACGAACTTGTTTGCTTTTATTCAGATACCAATCATCGTATTTTTCCACGCAGTAGAAACGTAATCGGTCGCGAAGTAATGAATTGTCATCCTCGAAAGAGCGCACATATTGTTCGGGAAGTGATTGATAAACTGAGAAGTGGTGAACAGGATAAAGCCGAGTTTTGGATTAATAAGCCAAATCTTTTCATTTATATTACATATATTGCAGTACGTGACAAGGACGGAAAATTCCGTGGTGTACTCGAGATGATGCAAGATTGTACACACATCCGTGCTTTAGAAGGGTCACAAACGCTGCTTACATGGAGCGGTCAGGAAAAGCCCTCAGCCCAGAAAGAGCCTATTCAAGAGACTGTTTCTGACCATGAGGATGCGAGCGAAGAGAAGTCTTCGGCACTTATTACCGACATTACACCTCAAACACGATTAAAGGATTTACTGAAGCAATACCCAGCACTCAAAGGTCGTTTGCCTGAAATTGACCCTAAATTTAAGATGCTTAATTCTCCTTTAGGCAAGTTAATGTTGGGCAAAGTAAACATACAGATGATGAGTGAACGCTCGGGTGTGCCACTCGATAAATTGATTGAAAGCATCAAGAAACTTATCAACAGAATGCTTCTGTAACATATTATACAAATAATACTTCAAAGCCTATGGAATGTTAGTAAGCATTTCCATAGGCTTTTTCTATGATATTCAAAATTAAGATTACAATTAATGATTGTTGTTTGTAACCTTATTAATCCACATGCACATATCATTTAAAACTTCTTCTGCCATGGTCTCTTCAATGTTTACATAATCCAACGGATTGCCTGTGGAGCTATGCTGGAAAAGATGATTCAACCCTGGATATATTTTAATAACGTTTTTGCTGTTATGTGGCAGGCCGTTTTTCAGTGACTGCATATTAAATTCAGCTGGAACATTTAAGTCATTACTACCTCCTAAGGCCATAACAGGGCACTTTACCAACGGTAAAAATGTTGAGAAATCCATGTTAAGAAAAGCCTTCATCCACGGGCCGCCATCCTGAGAAAGCAACAATTGTCTCGTTTCCGCCACATTATGAGCCACATCTTCTTTCGCACCCTGCAACCGGCTTAACTTATTTAATTGCAACATCATGAGGGTATCTACCTTGCATGCAGGCCCTGCCAGACTGACAATAAAGTCGGCATTGCCACCGGCCCCGAGCATATAGGCGATACTTCCGCCCTCACTGTGCCCCAAAATACCTACGCAAGAGAACTTCTTAAGACCTCGGAGGTATTTAATTCCTGCTAAAGCGTCCGTTGCCAAAGCCGCTGTTGTGGCCGAAGAAAAGTCGCCCGTCGACTGCCCTACTCCCCTGTCGTCATAGCGCAATGAGGCTATTCCATGGCGCGCCAGCCTGTCGGCAAGAACTAAAAAGGGCTTATGCCCCATCAGTTCCTCATCTCTATTCTGCGGTCCACTGCCCGTAACCATGAGCACTACCGGCACCTTTTGCCCCTCCTTATAACCCTCGGGGAAAGTCAATGTGCCGGCAAGTGTTACGTTTGCTTCCTTATGGTCGAACTTAACCTCCTCTACCCGATAAGGGAAAGGCGGCTTAGGCTCCTGCGGTCGTTTCAGAACAACCTCACCTTTATTAAATATAAGCTGCGTCGTAAAACCGTTTTGGCTGAACGTTCCCTCAATAACACCGTTCCGTAAACGTCCGGCATAATGCAGCCCTATCTGCGTCATGGCCACGTTTAACGAATCATTTTCCATCACGTTTACCGCTAAGGGTAGCCCCTTGGCCCCTTGTTCCATCACATCAAGCTTGGCTGAACGCTCGGCCTCGCTTACGTGTAAGATCAGGGTTAACTTCTGCGGGCCAACAGTTAATACGCCTTTCCATGTTCCGTCAAGGCTCTGAGCACCAACCTGTACTGATATTGTCAGCATCAGTATCAAAAAGAAATATATTACCTTTTTCATATTACAAATATACGTGCTTTGGCTGAAATATTGATAATTCTGTCAGTTTTTCCACCCGAAAACATAAAAATAGCAATATCTATAACCTGAAATTGCCGGAAAACGACTATATTTGAAGCGCAAAAATATTCAAGTATCATGAAAGCTTACCATTCTGTCTTCGTTTTTATTATCCTCATCACTTGCACTATTGCCTCAAGTATCCACAGCTACCGTGTGGCTGAAGGCAATATCATCAGGGATATGAACCAGGCTCTTGCCCAAACACTCAAGACGAAAACAGACGGTTATCTTACGCCCGATACCCTGTATGAGTATCGCCGCCACCTCCAGATTGACAGTCTTCGGCAGTCATCCTTCGTTTACTATGCGGTGAAAGGGAATCATGATGGCCTGCAAAGCCGTAAAATAAAATGGCGTCAGCTCGAGTTCCAAAGCTATGCAAACTGCTCTGTTGCCACCGTTTTCTCGCTGTCTGACCAACGGCTTTCTGGGCTTTTTGCGTCAGCAGCGTTATTATGGTTCATCCTTTCGATGGGCTTTGCCAGGCGGCGGCACACCGGCTTTAAAGTATTCGGGACGATAGCTTACCACGAAGAGGATGGCGTTTTCTTCAATCTTCACCACCAGCCCATACGCTTTACACCCATGCAGGAGCAGCTGATGACACTTTTCTTTCAGGCTTCTGATTTCAAACTTCCGAAAGAAACCATTTGTCAAAAGCTCTGGCCCAACAAGCCCAACGCCAGTGAAACACTCTACACTCTGATGAAACGCCTCAAGCCCATCGTTGAGGAGCAGGGCGGATTACATATTATCTGTGACAGGGGACGCAGCTATCAGCTTCAGAAGAAGCACTAAACAGCTGACTATCAAACAGGTATCTTTCTGACCATTAAATGTCAGGAAGATGTCAGTAAGGTTTTTCTTCCATTCTCTTATTGCCATTTATCTTTGTGGCAAAAATCGTAAAATGAAGAAAAATCTATTGTTATTTTTTACCCTTTTCATCAGTTCTGTCGAGACCTGGGCACAGAATGATTCTATCCCCACAAAGAATATCCCCTTACCTGCCCCCGCCGACTCTGCCCTCACCCTACAGGAAGTTAATGTGAAAGCTGCGCGTATTATAACCCGAAACGACGGCCGCGTTTATTTTCCATCGGCAAAAGCCAAGGAAGCCGCAGCAAACAGTTACGGCTTGTTAGGCCGCATCGGACTACCTCATGTCAGGATTGACGAAATAAAACATACGGTTACGGCACTGAATAACCTCGGTACTGTCCAGCTCCGACTCAATGGAGCCATTGCCTCACAAACAGACATCATCGGTCTTGACCCCAAAACCATACTTCATATCCACTTTATTGACCATCCGGGACTGCGCTACGGAGAAGACGTCGCCTACGTCATCAACATCGTTACGCGTCGTACCGAGACGGGCTACAGCGTGGGAACCGATCTCACCAACGCCCTTACCACCTACAGCGGACATAATACGGTTTATACCAATCTGGCACACCGAAACTCAGAATGGGGGCTAAACTACGACCTTGGCTATCAGGATGCCCGAGGCGGACAGTCGGAAGAGCTGGCCGATTATCTGCTAAACAACGGTACACACCATATAGTTTCGCGAACATCTCAGGACACACGCATGCGCGAATTTGACAATAAAGTACAGCTGAAATACAGCCTTACCGACTCGCTCGACAACGTATTCCAGGTACGGTTATCGAGTGATTTCAGCCACGAACCCACTGATTTAACGCACACGTTAGTCAGTGAGGGAACCTCATCCTATCTGTCATTGCAGAAGCACGCTTCCCTATCGTTCAGTCCTTCACTCGACCTCTATCTTACACGCCGTCTGGGAAGTCGTCGCTCGCTTACCGCAAACCTCGTTGTTACCCACATCAACACAGACGAAAATCACTATAACGACGAAGGCGGACCGTATAAATTCTCTGTACATGGGAACGTATGGTCGCTCCTTTCAGAGGCTATTTACGAAACCAAACTAAAGCCTTTTACGTTGTCGGCCGGATATAAAGGACTCTTGAAATATACGTACAACAGCTATACGGGCGACGTACTCTCCACCACTCCCATCCATAATGGCAGTGCTTACCTGTATGTCGAGGCCCAGGGAAATGTGTCAAAACTAAGCTACTCGGCAGGTGCAGGCATGACCCTTCTCGGTTATCGCCAGCACGAACACCGATATAACTTCTGGCTCTTCCGGCCGAAAATTACCGTCAGCTACCAGCCTGTCGCGCCGCTCACCTTGAAGTATGGCTTTGAGATAAACCCCTTCGTCAGTCGCGTAGCCATGATTAGCAACACGGCTATCCGACAGGGAAGCAGAGAGTGGTCGGTAGGAAGTCCTGACCTTAAACCAAGCCGACGCACCGAACACACTCTTGATGCCACCCTGACGCTGCCGCGCCTTACCGCCAATTTAAACGTCATGTACTGGGCTGAACGCCACTGCAACATGGCTTTTTATACGCGATCGGCCGACGACCACTTCTATTATACGCAAAAAAATCAGAAAGGAATTGACATGCTTTACTGCACGGCCTATGCACAATATCAGCTTATTCCTGACAAGCTTTCGTGCTTTCTGGCAGGCTACATCAACCATTTTGCCAACCACGGCGACAATTATGAGCATCGCTACACAGCCTATAACTATAGCATGCAGACCACAGCCTATCTGGGACGATGGACTATAAGCCTCACGGCTGACAATGGATGGCGTGCCATGGAAGGCGAAACCATTATACGGCAAGGGGCACAATGCGTGCTCAATTGCTCCTATCGTATGGGCCCGTGCACGCTTTCGCTGATGTGGCTCAACCCTTTCAGCCACCGCGTAAGAGAATATCATCCCGAGTTAGTGAACCGTTTTCTTCACCGCCAGTATAGCTACAGTTCTACCGACAGCGGCAACCAACTCTCCCTCTCTTTCGTATGGCGACTGCAGAAAGGGCACCGTTCACGAGCCGTCACGCGAACATTGAACAACCGCGACACCGAAAACGGCATCATGAAATAACGTTATCCGAACCATGAAAAAGCTTTTATCCGTGATGCTGCTTCTGGCAACGTTGGCCTTTATAGCCGATATAAGTATGAAAAAAGAAGATGAACGGCCTGAACCCATGAAGTTTCAGGAAGCCATGAACTTCGCAAACTTCAATACCTATGCCGACCGAGACTTCAACTATACATTCTCCTACCCTTCGTTTTTCAAAGAAAGCAGTGAACCGTGGTACGGTCCAGGGCACGTCAGTTTTTCATATCATAGCAACGGAACCAACATGGTTCTGACATGCCGTGTGCTTCCAAAGAGTGCCATTGCCTGCAAAGACAGCAGCTTTACCACAAGCCACAGCCTGCAAGACTTCAGCGGATACGTCAGCCTAAGCCGCGGAGTATTGCGTGAGAACTGCTGGTACGTCCTCACATTCTGCTATCCCGAGGAATACCGTAAGGCCGTGTCGCGCATCATTTTTCAGGTAACATCGTGGCAAGCAGAGCCTCCCCGCCAAATAATTACCAGCTCTCCCAAGATACCATACCGCCAATAGCCCTGCTCCGGGCACCGAATGGCCATCATGAAACAAGAAGGACACAAGGGGGATTGTACCCGCTTTGTGTCCTTCTTCTTACATTTTAATACGAGCCTTAGCTCAATACGTAGTTCTTAATATCCTCTTCTACCGTAGAGATACCGCTTAAACCAAAGTTATCTACCAACACTTTGAGCACGCCTTCTGAAACGAAGGCTGGCAGCGTTGGGCCGATATGAATATTCTTTACGCCTAAGATAAGCAGAGCTAACAGCACGATTACAGCCTTCTGCTCGTACCAAGCGATGTTGAAAAAGATAGGAAGGTCGTTAATATCGTTGGCTCCGAATATCTCCTTAAGCCTCATAGCCACCACTGTCCACGAGTAAGAGTCGTTACACTGACCCGCATCAGGCACACGAGGAATAGCCGGTTTTCTCACCTTCCCACTTCACTTCCTGATAATCGGGCAATGCTACTTTTGCCACTTGGGCAATATCGAGCAATTGGCGTTTTACTGCCAACGCCTTGTCAACACGACCAAGAAGTGAGTTGTCATCGAAGTTAGCATTGGTGATGCAGGCAAAAAGACCATCAACAATTATATCGCCTACTGTTTGCTTATCATAAGACACGCCTGCACCATTCAACATATGACCTATTATTCCTAAGCCACGAACTACACCAATTAACAAGTCTTGCCATCGTGATGTTTCCGGCAACTTTCCACAAACGCCTCGAACGGTACGTCCCGTTCCTTTAGCAGTTTCCTGCCATTGGAAACAAAACATCTGATTTTCCATCTCTATTATAATTCCGTTTTTGATAATAACGTATAAATGGCTGCAAAGATACTACCTGTAAACATGCCCAAATAGTAACAAATTTGACGCTAAAGGGTTAAGACGCGTTAAAACAAAAGTAAACTTAATATAAGATTGAAGTTATAACGAAACAAAATATAAACATCAAATTATGAATATAAGGAACAGAGATAGCTCCAATACGTATATACTTTTTATATACATTTCCATAAACAATCTCATTTTATTTCCCTATTTTTGCAATTAAAATGTTACATATGGAGAAGAATACAAGACTGGTAAATTTTCCTGAAAAAGAATATAAGGACGGCGTTCGTATCTATGGAGAAGCCTCATATGCCAACCAAATAGCAGTTTTAAGCCAATATTTGCACAACAAATCTTACACAAATGACCATTTACAAGATAACCGGTATAAAGAAAAAATTACGGCTGCTATAAAAGTATATCTCGATTCTCGGGGAGAGCTTGAAAATTATTCAGAGAAAGATATCCATGTTGTTTGTGACAATCCTTTTGAAACAAATCTTTTTACAGACTTCATAAATGTACCATTTCCTGGTCCCAATAAGCCCAAATTCACATTTATAGATCTATTTGCAGGTATAGGCGGTTTTCGCTTAGCCATGCAGGAGCATGGAGGAAAGTGTTTGTTTTCATCAGAGTGGAACAAGTTCTCTCAAAAGACATATCTTGTTAATTATGGTGAAATGCCTTTTGGAGATATAACATTAGAGTCGACAAAAAGCTTTATACCCAAGAACTTTGACATACTATGTGCAGGGTTTCCATGCCAGCCTTTTTCTATTGCCGGCGTTGCAAAGAAAAACAGTTTAGGCCGCCCGACAGGCTTTGCAGACAAGACACAAGGTACGTTATTCTTTGATGTTGCAGAAATATTACGCCGATTCCGTCCTAAAGCCTTTTTCCTGGAGAATGTAAAAAACCTCGTAGCACATGATAAAGGAAAAACGTTTAAGGTAATTCGGGAAACGTTAGAAGAGCTTAATTACTCCATACACTATCAGGTTATGGATGGTAAAGCTTTCGTACCCCAACACAGAGAGCGAATTATAATTGTCGGGTTTGACAAAAAACGCTTTCATGGAAAAGAACACTTCGAATTTCCAAAGTCAGGAGATCCTAAAATGAAAGTCAGAGATATACTCGATAATCAGACAGACTCCAAATATACTTTGTCTAACAGGCTATGGACATATCTTCAGAACTATGCAGTTAAACAAAAAGCGAAAGGTAACGGATTCGGGTTCGGACTTGCTGATTTAAACGGTATTACAAGGACATTAAGTGCTCGCTATTACAAAGACGGGTCAGAGATTCTGATACCACAAGGCGAAGGAATAAACCCAAGAAAACTTTCCCCCAGGGAATGTGCGCGCCTCATGGGCTATCCTGATGATTATATCATAAACGCAGTATCAGACGTTCAGGCTTACAGGCAGTTTGGCAATTCTGTTATTGTTCCCCTGATTTCTGCTGTTGCAGGACAAATGTTAGCCACCTTAAAGATAAAGTAGTAATGGAAGAAGTTCTCTCCAAAACAATACAAGACATTCTATCATCCCAATGTGCTTTTTGCAGATATATTACAGCTAATGATACGGGAACCACAGGTGCGCACCAGGCAGGTTTCTATATTCCAAAGAATGCAGCGAGGCTTCTATTCGAAGAACCCGTCCAACGAGGGCAGAATAAAGATAAATATGTAAATATAAAATGGCAGGACGACTTTGTTACTAAAAGCAGATTCATATACTATGGAAAGGGTACAAGAAACGAGTTCCGCATTACGAGATTCGGACATAACTTCCCTTTTCTTAATGATGATCATGTGGGAAGCCTCCTGATACTTGCAGAAATTGATGAGGAAAACTATGTTGGCTACATATTATCGAATGATGAAGATATTGACAGTTTCCTGTCGTTTTTCAATCTTTCACCCGATAAGACCAACCAGTTAATTGATATTGCAGAAAGAGAAAAACCCGAAGAGAAACTCAATGGCCTGCTGAACAACATTGTATCCCAACTTTATGATTTCCCCGAAACTACCCAAACAGCCAACTTTGCAAGAATATGCTATGATGAAGCCTTTCATATAAATTTAAGCCGTATTAAATCAGAACCCGACCAAATGCTCTTAAACTGGATAGATACAGAATATATTCTGTTTCAGAAAATAGAGAATAAGATTTGTAAAAACATCATAGGCACACCCTTTCATGATGTAAAATCGTTTACTGTTGCAGCCAATCAGATACTGAACCGGCGCAAATCACGCGCGGGGAAATCTCTGGAACACCATCTTGCTGCCATCTTTGATGCAAGCAATATATTATATGAAGAACAAGTTAATACAGAGGATAGGAAAAAGCCTGATTTTATATTTCCGAATGGAATATGCTATCACAATTTCGAGTTCCCGGCAGACTTGTTGATCTCCCTGACTGCAAAAACAACATGTAAAGACCGTTGGCGTCAGGTCATTAACGAGGCAAACCGAATATCAGAGAAGCATTTGTTCACCCTACAGCAAGCTATCTCCAAAAATCAGTTGAAAGAAATGAGAAATGAAAATGTTACACTTGTTGTTCCACACAAATATATAAAAAACTACCCTGCAGAATACCAATCTGAAATTTTGGACCTGAACCGCTTCATTCAATTGGTAAAAGAAAAGCAAAACAAAACGCCAAAGATATTCCTGGTACGCTAAAACAACTGGCTGAATGGATGTACTAAGCGCACAACAACGTCACAGAAACATGTCGGCAATACGGTCTAAGAATACGAAACCAGAGCTTATCGTACGACATTACTTATGGAAGCACGGATTCCGTTACAGGTTAAACTGTGACCGGTTGCCCGGGCATCCTGATATTGTACTGCGCAAATATCGTACTTGTGTGTTTGTAAACGGATGCTTCTGGCACGGACATAAAGGCTGTAAGCACTTTGTTATCCCCAAAACCAATACAGATTTTTGGACTAATAAGATAAGCAAGAATCAGCGTCATGATTCAGATGTACAGCGCAAACTTGCAAAAATGGGATGGCACTGTATCGTCATATGGGAATGCGAGTTGAAAGGAGAAAAACAAAATACCACCCTGCAATCTCTCGCTTTCACGCTCAACCATATATTTTTACAAGACCGTTCCATACCCTATCCGTCCATTAGTGAAACTGACGAATATGGAATTGCAGCAGAACCTGCCCCTGTTCTGGAAGAGAAATAAAAAGAGAATAAAAAGAAGTACATGTTTTATCTTCCACTCAAAACAAACAAGTAAGTACAAAATAACAATATACCGGTCATGCCATCCTGATATTGGGGCAACAGGTATACACCATGAAGCCGGACCGCATGTAGTATAAATCCGTTTGTAAAATTATTTGGTAATCATTTAACACTTCAAAAATGCTTGTTTTAGAACAAAACAACCTCGGAAACCTAACTATTTTAGCAAAATGGAGGAACAACGGTATGTCACACCCTATATTTTATTAACAGGATATTTTAAAAACAGCATACCAGCATGAAAAAAGAATCAGTTTTTTGCGTTTACGGCACAATTAACTTGCCTTTACGATGTAAAATAATTCTTAAAATGTATCTAACTGAAAATAAAGAAGTTACCTCGCTGTAAA
>CALIIG010000147.1 GCA_938018155.1 uncultured Prevotella sp. | reverse complement strand
GTCCTTACCTCTATAATATTATAAACAGTAGGGAATATTTACAGGTCGGCAGCAAGTTTATGTATAAACATTTGTCTTAACTCCTTAACTCCCTCTAACTCCTTAACTCCTGAGAAATAAAAAGAAAAGAACTATGTTTTTTGGATTTGGAATAAAAGATGCCGTTGATATTTTCCTTGTTGCATTGATGTTATACTACATCTATAAGCTGATGAAGGAGAGCCGTTCGCTCAATGCCTTCATCGGAATAATGGTGTTTATACTGGTGTGGCTGTTTGTATCGCAGGTACTTGAAATGCGTTTGCTGGGCAGTATATTGGATAAACTGGTGAGCGTTGGTGTTATAGGTTTGATAGTTCTTTTCAAAGACGAGATTCGGAAATTCCTTTATCAGCTCGGCGAACGGCAACGGGTGCGCAGGATTGTAAGCCTTTTCAGCAGAAAACAAGACCGGGAACAGGCCGAAGATAAGGAAACCATTATGCCCATTGTTTGGGCATGTATGGATATGTCGCGCGGTAAAGTGGGAGCACTTATTGTGATAGAGCGGGCCATTCCCCTTGACGACATTGTACAGACAGGCGAGGAAATCAACGCCAATGTAAATAAATTGCTGATAGAAAACATTTTCTTTAAGAACTCGCCATTGCACGATGGTGCGATGATTATTTCGAAACGTCGCATTAAAGCCGCCGGGTGCATTTTGCCAGTAAGTCATAGTATGGATATTCCCAAAGAGTTAGGGCTGCGCCATCGTGCTGCCATGGGTATGTCGCAAGCCTCAGATGCCATTATAATAGTGGTGTCGGAAGAGACTGGTGGCATCAGTGTTGCAATACGAGGAGAGTTTCGTTTGCGCTTGTCGGCAGAAGAATTGGAAGGCATTTTGGCAAGGGAAATGTAGAATTAAGTATATGATAAGCTTTGTTGCATGACAGAAAATAAGTAACTTTGTAGTTATCAATGAAGAAGTTTTAATTGATTAAAATCCGAATATGAGTTTATTAGAGCAAATTGTTGCGCGCGCAAAGGCAGACAAGCAGCGCATTGTTCTTCCTGAAGCAGAGGAGGAACGCACATTGAAGGCAGCTGACAGGGTGCTGGCCGACGATATCGCCGACCTGATACTCATAGGTAATCCTGAAAACATTAGGAAGGAATCGGAACGCTGGAACCTGTGTAATATAGAGAAGGCTACGATTGTAGACCCGCTTCATTTCGACAAAACGGAAGAGTATGCACAGTTGCTTGCAGAGCTTCGTAAAGCTAAAGGGATGACGCTTGACGAAGCCAGAGAGCTGGTAACCAAGAATAATCTGTATCTCGGATGCATGATCATTAAGACCGGTGACGCCGATGGCCAGATATCAGGGGCCTTGTCAACTACCGGCGATACGTTGCGTCCGGCTCTGCAAATCATCAAATGTGCACCAGGAATCAGTTGTGTGAGTGGTGCCATGCTGTTGATTTCCGATGAGAAAGCTTATGGAGAGAACGGCATTGTAGTTATGGGAGACGTGGCCGTTACACCTAATCCAACGGCCGATCAGCTGGCACAAATCGCATACACTACGGCACAGACGGCACACAGTGTGGCTGGTTTTGCGGAGCCTCGTGTGGCTATGCTGAGCTTCTCAACGAAAGGATCGGCAAAAGATGCCATTGATAAGACAACGGGAAAAAGCGTGTATATCATCGACAAGGTGATTGAGGCGACGAAGATTGCACATGAGAAATACCCCGACTTAAAGGTTGACGGGGAACTGCAAGCCGACGCAGCACTCGTGCCTTCAGTGGCTGCAAAGAAGGCACCTGCGAGCGAAATTGCAGGAAAAGCCAACGTACTTGTCGTGCCAAACCTGGATGTAGGCAACATCGGATACAAGTTAGTGCAACGACTTGGCGGCGCAATCGCCATTGGTCCTATACTGCAAGGTATCGCCCGTCCGGTGAATGACCTGAGCCGTGGTTGCTCAATCGATGACATTTACTATATGGTAGCCATCACGAGTTGCCAGGCACAGGATGCCAAAGCCAACGGATAAATGACGGAATATAATCGTAAACAAAAGAATAATATGCACATATTGGTATTGAATTGTGGCAGCAGCTCCATAAAATACAAGCTGTATGATATGGATAATGAGGCTGTTTTGGCACAGGGTGGCGTTGAGCGTATCGGGCTTGACGAAGCATTTATTAAGGTAAAACTGAATAATGGTGAGAAGAAACAGATTATGGCTGACCTCCCTACTCACAAGGAAGGTGTACAATTAGTCTTTAAATGCCTTCTCGATCCAGAATTTGGGGCGATCAAAAACCTCGATGAGATAGGTGCTGTAGGCCACAGAGTAGTGCAGGGTGGCGACCTTTTTGAGAAGAGTTGCATGGTAACTCCCGAGGTGGAAAAGGGCATAGAGAGTCTCATTGACCTTGCACCGGTTCACAATAAAGGCCATCTTGCCGGCATAAAAGCAGTTGATGAGCTGATGCCTCACACGCCACAGGTGACGGTTTTTGACAATGCTTTCTTTAGCACGATGCCTGATTATGCTTTCCTTTATGCCATACCTTATAAGTGGTATACAGACTGGCACGTGCGTCGTTACGGCTTTCACGGAACCTCTCACCGCTATGTTTCGAAGCGCGCATGCGAATATTTAGGGCTTGATTACCGCAAAACGAAGGTCATTACATGTCATATTGGTAACGGTGCATCGATTTCAGCGGTTAAGAATGGCAAAGCAATTGACACCTCAATGGGGCTTACTCCACTTGCCGGACTGATGATGGGGAGTCGCTGTGGCGACATAGACCCGTCGGCTGTAACCTATTTAATGCAGAAGACAGGGATGCAACCTCAGGAAATGGCGGACTTTTTGAATAAGAAAAGCGGCGTGCTGGGTATTACAAACATCTCATCTGACATGCGCGAAATTGAAGCAGCCGATGACAATGGCGACAAGATGGCTCACCTTGCATTGGCTATGTACAACTACCGCATTAAGAAATATATCGGTGCTTATACTGCTGCCATGGGCGGAGTAGACGTAATTGTATGGACCGCAGGCGTGGGAGAGAACCAGGAAGGCGTGCGTATGGACAGCTGTGAAGGATTGGAATATCTCGGCATTAAGATGGATAAGGAACGCAATCACGTTCATGGCAAGGAGCAAATACTCTCTGCTGACGAT
>CALIIG010000146.1 GCA_938018155.1 uncultured Prevotella sp. | reverse complement strand
TAAAGTGCCGCCGTTGTAATATAGTAACCTGGTGCGAGGAACGTGTTGTTTCCCTGCCTTATCAGGCTCGAGCAGGGCAGATTTTTCAGTGCAGAACATGGTCCGGCATGGTTATCGCTCATATTATACAGCCTCGAAACATTGCCTGTGAGCAGCGAATGCTTATGATGGCTTGTGGTAAACGGCCCGCAGAACGCTGTGCCAGCCTCGCCCTTACTTAAATTACTGTTGGCAAATATTACACTTTGTGAGGCCGTAAAGCCGTTGCTTATCTTGCAATCGTTGCCTATAAAGCAGTCGGTTACGATGGCCGAGTTCAACAAACTCGCCCCATCGCTGATGACACTGTTCTCACAAATAACGCCCGTCCCGATGAAAACGCTTGCATCTGCCGTCCCTGTCACGGTTACATCGCTTAGCCTGCAGGCTCCGTTAACTTCGCAATAGTCGCCCAATATGGTGTTTGTTATCTCGCCCGTATTTACTATTTTCACCCCTTCACCAATGATACCGCGTTCGGGTTGCTGTGCATCGATATTGTCCTTAATAAGTTTTCGCAGAACCGTACGCAGCTCTTTGTCGCCCGAATATTTCACCATCAGCATGGCCAGCTGACTGCTAAGCCGTGTAAAAATAACGATATTGTCTTCGTCTGACGGGCTTCCTGCCGATATAATATTGCCTTGTCCGTAGGTGGTTCCTTCGATAGTTTCGAGCGTTGCTATGTTAGAGATGTAGCAATTATCGCCTGTTGTATAGTTGTTGATATAGTTGTTGACGTTCTCTATCAAACAGTTATCGCCCACCGTTACGTTGCGAAGGGTAGCACGATATATGCCCGAGTGCTTCCGAAAACCGGGCGAAACCTCAATGTTGCGGTCGAAATAGCCAAGATTTACCTCGCCATAGAACGTAACATCGCGCAGGTAAGCCGGATTAAAATCGTCGCTTACGTTTACGCTTTCCCAGTCGTCGGCCCTGCAATTGTTGTCTTCAAGCAGGGCAATTTCGTCGTCGGTCAGTTTACGATACGTCATATTTACACCTTATTATAATAGGAGGTCTGAAAGCTCTCCATTTTAATCGTCAGCCGGATACAGAAAATCGTTGTACGGATACTTCTGTACATGCAGTTCCCTTACCTTGCGATAGAGCACGTCTCGCAGCTCATCGATGTTCAGTTTCTGCCGTGCCGATATAAACAAACAATTGTCATCGAGCCTCGCCATCCATGTTTTTTTCAGCTCATCCAGAGTTATATTCTCCTTTGTTTCGGGCGTCAGGTCGTCGGGTTCTTTGTCCACCCAGTGGTAATTGTCAATTTTGTTGAAGATAATCATGTCCGGTTTGTCGGCGCATCCCAGGTCTTTCAGCGTTTGGTTTACAACGTTTATCTGTTCCTCAAAGTCGGGATGGGAGATGTCTACCACGTGCAGAAGCAGGTCGGCTTCGCGCACTTCGTCGAGCGTCGACTTAAACGAGTCGACCAAATCGGTGGGTAATTTTCTAATAAAACCCACGGTATCGGCCAGCAAAAACGGCAGGTTTTGTATAACAACCTTTCGTACAGTGGTATCGAGCGTAGCGAAAAGTTTGTTCTCTGCAAACACTTCGCTCTTGGCCATCAGGTTCATTATAGTCGACTTACCGACGTTGGTATATCCCACCAACGCCACACGGATAAGACGTCCGCGGTTTTTACGCTGCGTGTTTTTTTGCTGATCTATTTCCGCCAGCCGCCTTTTGAGCAGGCTCATACGCTGTAAAATGATGCGCCTGTCCATTTCAAGCTGCGTCTCTCCCGGCCCACGCAGCCCCACAGAACCCTTACCACCGCCCGAGCCTGAACCGCCACCTTGTCGTTCCAAGTGCGTCCAGAGGCGTTGAAGACGTGGTAACATGTAGCGATATTGAGCCAGCTCGACCTGCGTTTTGGCGTTGGCCGTTTGTGCACGCATGGCAAAAATGTCGAGGATAAGCGAGGTTCGGTCAAGTATTTTCACCTTCAGCTCGTTCTCAATATTGCGAATTTGCCTGGCCGACAGCTCGTCGTCGAAAATCACCATGCCTATTTCGCGCTCGTTATCCTCCTCGTCTTCAATATATTTTCTTATCTCTTCGAGCTTGCCTTTGCCCACGTAGGTAACCTGACTTGCCCCTCCCGCACGCTGCGTAAAACGCTTAACGGTAACGGCTCCTGCCGTATCGGCCAGAAATTCAAGCTCGTCAAGATACTCCTTTGTTTTGGCTTCGTCCTGCTGTGGCGTAATAAGTGCTACGAGAATAGCGGTTTCGGCCTTAGCTTCAGAGATTACAAATTCCTTCATTTATGATGTTGTTCGAATGATAATGCAAAGATATGGAAAAGATTGCAGAACCTTTCGTTTGCGAAAATGTTTTTTGCAGGCTTGTATTTTAAAATGTTAAAGTGCCCGGGAAACGCAATAAATGCCGCTTTTTCAGGTCTGTGAGGTATATAGAATAAATAATATGAGTAACCTTTGGAGAACGTTTTTCGGCTATGCCGGCGATGATGAGAACGAAACTTATGACCATGCCGTGACACGTGCACGCAGGCTCCTGGAAGAGCATAACTACGAAGACGCGTGCCGTATACTGCGTTATGCCGAAGCCCGGAGGCATGCCGGGGCCATGTATTTGCTGGCCTGGTGCTACTGGCGCGGGCAGGGAGTGGCCGAAGATGCCGTGCATGCCGTTAACCTGTGGCAGCGTTCGGCTGCAATGGGTTTTGAGGCATCAAAGCAACGTTGCGACGAAATTGCAGAGTTTATAGCCTCTGTTTGAAGCGTAATTCTGAAAACAGGGCTG
>CALIIG010000145.1 GCA_938018155.1 uncultured Prevotella sp. | reverse complement strand
CACGATAACCCAATGATGATTTTCCCCGCCATACATTATACCATGGGCGGTCTGTGGGTAGACTATGAGTTGCAGACCTCTATCAAGGGTCTTTTTGCTCTTGGCGAGTGCAACTTCTCTGACCACGGTGCCAATCGTTTGGGCGCTTCTGCCTTGATGCAGGGCTTGAGCGACGGTTACTTTGTTATTCCTTATACCATGCAGAACTACCTGAGCGACCAGATTCAGGTGCCTCATATCTCAACCGATCTTCCGGAATTTGCCGAGGCCGAGAAAGCAGTTCAGGCAGAAATGGATCGTATTTACGATATACAGAACCAACAACAGGACAAGACTAAGCTCAAGAGTGTAGACTCACTGCACAAGGAACTGTATAACATTATGTGGAACTACGTCGGCATGGCTCGCAGCGAAGAGGGGTTAAAGAAGGCTCTTGAAATGCTGAAAGAGGTGCGCAGGCAGTTTGATACTTGCGTACGCATTCCGGGTTCTAAGGAGGGTCTCAATGTCGAATTGGACAAGGCAATCCACCTTCGCGACTTTATCACTATGGGTGAACTTATTGCTTACGATGCACTTGAGCGCAACGAGAGCTGTGGAGGACATTTCCGTGAGGAGAGCCAGACAGAAGAAGGAGAAGCAAAACGCGACGATGAGCACTACATGTATGTGGCTTGTTGGAAGTATGCAGGCTCGGATGAGGCTGCTCCCGAGCTGCTAAAAGAGGACCTTGATTACCAATATATTAAGGTGCAAACACGCAATTACAAATCATAATAAGGAATCAAAACAAATGGATAAAAACATATCATTCACATTGAAAGTATGGCGTCAGAACGGCCCTACGGCAGAAGGCCACTTTGATACCTTTGAGATGAAGGATATTCCAGGCGATACTTCCTTCTTGGAAATGCTGGATATTCTCAACGAACAGCTTATAGAGGGCGGTAACGAACCCTTTGTTTTCGACCACGACTGCCGTGAAGGTATCTGCGGTATGTGCTCACTCTATATCAACGGCCATCCTCACGGACCAGCTCAAGGGGCTACAACCTGTCAGCTTTACATGCGACGTTTCAGTGATGGCGATGTAATTACCGTTGAACCATGGCGTTCTGCAGCATTCCCAATCATCAAGGACTGCATGGTTGACCGCTCTGCTTTCGACAAGATTATTGCGGCAGGTGGCTATACTTCAGTCCGTACGGGTCAGGCTCAGGATGCCAATGCTATCCTCATTTCAAAAGAAAACGCCGACGAAGCCATGGACTGCGCAACTTGTATTGGTTGTGGAGCCTGCGTTGCTGCGTGCAAAAACGGCTCGGCTATGCTTTTTGTTTCGTCTAAAGTCAGCCAGTTAGCTCTGCTCCCACAAGGCCGTCCCGAGGCTGCCCGCCGCGCAAAGGCAATGGTCGCTAAGATGGAAGAGCTTGGCTTTGGGAACTGTACGAACACCCGTGCTTGCGAAGCCGAGTGTCCAAAGAACGAGAGTATTGCAAACATTGCGCGCTTAAACCGCGAATTTATTGCAGCAAAGTTGGCTGATTAATGGTGTTTTGCCGCTGCCCTTATCATTTATAAGGCATAGCACAACAGTTATATTATTTATAATCCGCATTGTAACCCATAGGTTACGATGCGGTTTTTTTTCTTGCCTGATACTAATTACAGGTCACAATTCTTGTGGAAACAAAAACTTTTCTTTGTTAATGGGTTACCTTCTTATT
>CALIIG010000144.1 GCA_938018155.1 uncultured Prevotella sp. | reverse complement strand
ACAACTGTATCGTTCTTTGTCGATGCCAAACAGCTAACACGCAATGCACAACATGGCGATTTGTTAGTGGCACGCATCTCTGCTAACGGCAAAGGGTTTAGTGATGGAGAGCAGCATTATCTTCCCATTCTACCCAATATGGAGCGTGTAACCACAACAATTCCATTCACTCAACATCGTCAGGGCACAAAGAGTATAGACCTTAAAGAACTGTTTCCACCTAAGAATAAGGATGGCCGTCTGACGGTAGAGTATACCAATCACCCTGCATGGCTTATGATTCAGGCCTTGCCAACTCTTGCCAATCCATCAGAAAACAATGCCATTTCCTTAGCATCAGCCATCTATGCCAATGCTATTGGACAGCATATTATAGGTTCGTCAAAGAAGATTGCTGAAGTCATCCGCCTGTGGCAACAGGAAAACGGCAATGAAAACTCACTCATTAGCAATCTGCAAAAGAACGAAGAGCTGAAAACCTTGCTGCTGAATGAAACGCCGTGGATGAACGAAGCGGCACGCGAAACGGAGCAAAAGCAACTGCTTGCAGGGTATCTTAATGAAAATACCATTCGCTATCGTTTAAGCGATTTTACGGCCAAACTTCAAAAATTACAAAATAACGACGGCAGCTTTAGCTGGTGGCCGGGAATGAATGGCAGCCCATATATGACGCTTGAAGTGGCTAATATTCTTGCACGTCTGCAAAATTTTGCTCCCCTTTCCGGTGCACTCACAGTGATGAAAGCCAATACTTTCAGCTACCTTGACAAGCAAATAGCCAGCGAAGTGAAAAATTTGAGGGAGGCAGAACGTAAGGGAGAGAAGCACATTGAGCCGAGCGAGCTGGCTTGTCATTATTTATATAGCTGTGCTTTAGACAATAGAAAGCCTACCTCTGATATGATTTACCTTATTGATTTGCTCGATAAGATGCCTACCCGACTAACTATTTACGGCAAGGCAAGGTCGGCAGTTATTCTGGCTCATTATGGAAAGACTGCCCATGCACGCGAATATTTGCAGAGTATGAACGAATATAGCGTGATGAACAACGAAACAGGGCGTCATTATGAAACGCCTAAAGCTGCATACAGTTGGCGCAATTACCGCATACCTACGCAGGTAGCGGCTATTGAAGCATTGAAGATTCTTACGCCGTCTGATACGAAAACAATAGAGGAAATGAAGCGATGGCTGCTGGCAGAAAAGCGTACACAGGGCTGGAACACACCAATAAACACGGTGGATGCCGTTTATGCTTTCCTTACAAATGCCAATGGACAGACGGACATGACAAAGCTGTCGTCGGACAATAACAGCGTACTGAAGATTGACGGCAAGGCTTTAGACCTGCCCAAGGCGACGGCAGGAATAGGATATGTCAAAACAACGGTCCCTGCTGCAGACAAAAAAGTGCTCACCATTGAGAAATTATCATCCGGCACTTCCTGGGGGGCCGTATACGCTTCGTCATGGCAAAAGGTATCGGATGTAAAGTCGTCGACAGCAGGTTTAAGCGTTAAGCGCGAAATAATACCCGACCATCAGGGTGCGTTAAAAGCAGGTGATAAGATAAAAGTGCGCATAACCATTAAGGCTGAACGCGATTTTGACTTTGTCCAACTGCAAGACAAGCGTGCAGCCTGCATGGAACCGGCCGAACAATTAAGCGGTTATCGATGGGGCTATTACTGCACACCACATGACAATGCCACCAATTACTACTTCGATAAACTGTCAAAAGGCACGCACGTAATAGAAACATCGTACTATCTTGACCGCGCAGGCAACTATACAACAGGGCTTTGTACCGTGCAGTGTGCGTACAGTCCGGAGTATGGCGGCAGGGAAATGACAAAGTCTCTGTCCGTGAAATAAATGATAATTATGAAAAAACATCTATATTTGTTGGGCCTATGCTTCCTCACAATGGGAGCCTATGCCCAGAAAATATCAACTAAAAATACTACTATTGATTGCAAACAAGTAACGTATAAACACCCTGTTACTGCTGTCTTTACACTAAAAAACAGCGGTGATAAGCCTTTACTTATCAACAATATAAAGACAAGTTGTGGCTGTACTACGGTCTCTTTTCCAAAGGCTTCCATTGCATCGGGTGCCTCATTTGAGGTAAGTGTTACCTACGATGCAAAACAAATGGGACATTTTTATAAGCAAATAGGCATATACAGTAATACTGAAAAGCCGACCTTGCTGGCCATTAAAGGTATCGTTACTGCTGAACCGGCAGGATATAGTGGTGATTTTCCCATTACATTAGGGTTGTTATCGGCCGACCGCAATGAAATTTTGTTCGACAATGTCAATCGGGGTGACATGCCCATTGCTGAAATAAATATCCAGAACGACGGCGATAAAGTGGCGCGTCCTGTGCTGATGAGCCTGCCCGCTTACCTTGCAGCGGAAGTACAACCTGCCAGAATTGCCCCGGGACGAACGGGTAAAGTAATCGTCCAACTGAACTCATCGAAGCTCCGTGACCTCGGTTTGACGCAGACAACAGTATATTTAGGTCTCTTCCCTGGCGACAAAATAAGTCAGGAAAAGGCAATAACCGTATCGGCCGTGGCATTGCCAGCCTTGGAAAAACCAGCAGTCGGGCAACACCAACAAGCCCCTAAGCTCCGACTTTCAGACGGTCAACTGAACCTCGGAAGGTTTCAAGGAGCTGCCAAAAAGCGTGGATATATTCTGCTTA
>CALIIG010000143.1 GCA_938018155.1 uncultured Prevotella sp. | reverse complement strand
AATATCTGCCTTAAACCACTGAACAACAAAAACCAATAAATTATAAAAGGTTTTTAATAGGCCTGTTATAACATATTGAACCATCAGTACAACCGATTATTCAAACGTTTAACAAAATCATAGAACCACAAAAAATGTATTCATTTCGCGTAATTTCGTTGTCGCTTTTATGCTTTATGGGCATGCTGACAACGGGTTCACGAGCCTTGGCTCAGGAACTAAAAGCAACCTTAATGTTAAAAACTCCCGGCAATATGGCCATTGCTCATGAGCTTAAACAGCAGGGCAGCCAGCTTGTATCGAACCAGGCCATGCCGCTCGACATCACGCTTAAACAAGCTGATAATGGCGGCGATGAGCTTATCACGGTTAACATAAAGGCTAAAGAAAGGGCATATTTTAATTTGGGTTTCGCGCTTTCAACAGGCTTAAGCAGCAACCAGAGCGAATTTTACATGCCGGGATTATGGTATCATCGCAACCTGCGTTCGCCGCTCGAAGCTCCCAATTATAAGGTAAGCAAAAGCTGGAACTTTCGTGAAGACCGCCTCTCGACGCCGCTCGCCAGTGCCTTCAATGCACAATTGAAGACGGGTGTAGCCGTTCTTCACGTAGTGCCTGCGAAAGGAACCGACGTTCAAATGCAAAATACCGAGGGTCAGATTATACTGCCCGGGGCTACAACAGTGGGGTATATGGGATTTGACAACGACGCTGCCGAAACCCGGTTAACCTTTGGTTTCCCCTTCGTTGAAACGCCAAAGCGATACATCAGAAAGCTTACCCTGGCACCTTTGGTTGAAACTTTCATGCCCATATCGGCAGGCGAAACGCTTACTTTAACCTGGCGAGTACACAAAATAAAGGCCGATGACTACGGCGAATTTGTGACAAAGGTATGGCAATACAGTTTCGATGCAATGGCTCCGCAGCCTCTTCCTGCAGCCTTAAACGCAAATAAGGTGAAGGATAACCTCTGCGGCTATTTCCGTCAGTCGTTTGTTGACAAGTACCCGCTGAAATACAACTCGGGAATTACCATTCTTACGGCCGACTGTAAACCCAGTGGCGAGGTGCAGATTGGCTTCTGCGGACGCGTACTTTTGAACGCTTTCAACGAAATAGAATACGGCGATGCACATGGCGACAGGCAATTATCCGACATGGGGCGCGCCATTCTTGACAGCTGGTTACAGAACGGTTTCACGGCAAAAGGCTTCTTCCACGATTTCGTTAATTACAGCAAGAACCCCGTTCAAATGGACGATTTGCACTCGATACGCCAGCAAAGCGAAGCCGTTTACGCTATTCTGCATTATCTGAACTATGAGCGACGCCGTGTGGGGACGGACAAAAACAGGCGTCAGCAGCTCAAAGCGTGGGAGAGCAAAATACATAATTTGCTCGACAACCTGATTGGTTTGCAAAAGGAAGACGGCCATTTCGCGCGTAAATTCCGCGACGACGGGTCGGACGTTGACAACTCGGGGGGAAGCACTCCTTCCGTAACTTCAACGCTCGTTATGGGCTGGAAATACTTCGGTGACAGGCGTTATCTGCAGGCTGCAAAGCGTACAATGGATTACGTTGAGAAGAACATTGTTTCAAAAAGCGATTATTTCTCATCGACACTCGATGCCAATTGCGAAGACAAGGAGGCAGCCATTGCATCGGTTACCGCCGCATACTATCTGGCAATGGTTACCAAAGGGCAGGAGCGTCAACGCTACACCAGCCTGTGTAAGCGCGCAGCCTACTTCGCAATGACCTGGTATTACACGTGGGATGTGCCCTTTGCCGAGGGGCAGATGCTCGGCGACGTCAACTTCCATAGTCGGGGATGGGGCAACGTATCGGTTGAAAACAATCATATTGACGTTTTCGTTTTCGAACTTCCGCATATCATTCGCTGGCTTTCAACGGTAACGGGCGAACAACGTTTTAACCAAATGTATAACGTAATCACCTCATCTCTTACCCAGCTTATGCCCACTAAAGAGCACCATTTTGACATTGCCAGGCCCGGTTTCTATCCCGAGGTGGTACAGCATACAACGTGGGACTACGGCCGTAACGGCAAGGGTTTCTACAACAACTTGTTTGCTCCGGGATGGACGGTAGCGTCGTTGTGGGAGATGTGTTCGCCTGAGCGCACGGTAAACTTCCTGACAAAGTAGGGCAATACAGTAGTTTGATATAAAGTTTGTTTCACTAATACAACAAAGGGCTTAAATCATTTCAAAGATTTAAGCCCTTTGTTCTGTTTCCAATCAAATATTAAATTTTATAATTATCACCATATTTCAGTGTAAAGGCACCGGAAATCTTTAAGCCTGTCAAATGTTCATTACATCCATTTTTTAAAAAAGAATTACGAAATAACTATCGTTTATCCCATAGATTTTTCTTAAAAATGGGGATAATTGCTAATGCAAAACTACTTTTCTTTTGTCTTTTATATAAACTCCAGGGCTTGAAGGATAGTATACCTGCACGCCACTTATAGTATAAAAAGGCTTGCTAACATTTGTAGAATTGCCATTACGGAACATAGAGTCAATAGCTGTTGCTGTTTTTTTCTTGTATGTTGTTGATTTAATGGTCATGTTGTCGAAAGTACTTGCTGTGCATTGTGAGCGCAATCCAACATCGCCATGATGCCCTTTTCCAATGTGATAACTTATACACGGCTTTGTACTATTATCGAGAAAAACATAAAGCATTCCACCCTTACATACTACTTTCAGATTTACCGTGCCCGAACTTACGTAAGAATTACTTGATGCTACGGCCCCCTGATAACCCAAACTACTATCGAATAAGAATACTTTTGGGGTTACAGTACCACGACCTCCTTCGAGCTGAACGTTGATGGCTGATATTTTATCAGGAGCATTTTGTGCCTGATTACCAAATAAATAGATTCCGGCATTGACGGCATTACCTGAAGTATTGATGTCACAACTTACCATAAACTCCGACAAAGGAGCCTCGCTCTCAAATATTATTTTATGCTCTGTGGACGCATCGCACACCAATTGTCCTTCTTTTTCTCTCACTCCCTGCTGATTATTAGAATATATTTTATATTCGTTTTCGAACTTGTTGAACGAATATACAACAGGTGTACCGTCTACGGTATACTTTGCAGGGTCGTAAATTTCCTCTATTTCAGCATCATCAATATATAGAAGTTCATCCTTACTCCCTTTGTGTACAACACCCAGTCCATATGTTCCTGCTTCGGAAAGATTAAAGTTAAGTTCTATTTGCGTGAAGTTGGTATTTGCCGATATAGACTGTTCAGCAATAATCTGATTATTCAGCAGGTTTTTTATAAATATCTTTGCATCGCCTGCAAGATGCTTTGCCTTAATGATAAATTTGTAATTGCCTTGTTGTAAATAAAGCCCCTGGTAAAGAGAGCCGTTACCATTAATACATCCCGCATAGTCGGCCTGTGTAAAAGTTTCACCCGTATCAACAAATTTAGCTTCTTTCGTTCCCGTCTGAACAGCACTAACATGGCCCCCTTTCTCTTCTTCAACTGTCCACCATGCCAGCCCGGTTACGTAACCCGATTCATTGTTAAATCCTTCCCCGTTGTGTGCTTTCTTGTCGAAATTGCCGTTCATAAACGTAGATGTAGAATGAATAGTACCGTCTATATTATCGGAAACTATCATGTTTGTAGCCCAGGGCCGTATATTATTAATTGACCAATCGAATGGTGCAAGATAGTTGTTATCGTGAAAGCGCACTCCTGTTATCGGCACATAGTTATTATCTTCACCCTGGGTATAGCTGTATGTTTTACTCCAGCCATAAAATGGGTCGTCAGGCCATGTTCCTGACGACTTATGTCCACCTAACGAACAGTCGTAAACCTCTATATTACGTATTTCAGAGTTCTCTGCATTAGGAGCTTCTGTTCCCCATGGAATGAATACTATTCCAAATCCTCCAAACAGAAAGCTGTGGCGAATTTTTATATTTCGTACAGCCTGATCTTCGTCAGGATGATTAGGGTTAAAGAAACTATTGCGCTTGTCAATATATCCTGTGGTAAAAGTAACGGCATCGTCGCTTGTATAATTCATACAGCGGTCTAATATAACGTTTTGTGTTCCTGCTGCAAACTGGAATCCATCAGATGTTACATTAACCTCTTGTTTCTCTGTAATATTGCCAAGATATACGCTGTCACACTGATGAATAACGAGTTGCCAGCCGTTTGAACGCAAGAGAGTTAAATCGCGTAGATCAATATTTTTAGAGTGATAAATAAGTATCGGCATCTGTTGCACACGGCTTTCCTGTCCTACGGCCAGTGCTGGGTCGCCTACAAAATAGAAGGGATCTTCCGTTTCTCCGCCCGTATCGTTCATACGAATAATACCTCCACCACTTATTCGCAGATGGTTACAGTTAGCAGCATAAATCATAGGCTTATTTACCGTTGCGAAAGCATGGCACCATACAAGTCCGTCAATGTCAACATTATGTCCATAGGTTACAGTATTGAAGCCACGCATATGCACGGGCACCGTTTTGTTCAATTCTTTTTCACGCTGCGATTGCCAGAGTACAGCTCCTTTCTCAATAACCAAATCAAGATTAGAACAAAGTTCAATATGTGTTATAACATATCGTCTGCCATATTCACTACTGTCACCTGGTACAGTTACCTGTCCGCCACCTGCTGCAGCTACGGCATCTATGGCTTTCTGAATAGCTTCCGTATCATCGCTGAATCCATCACCTTTGGCACCATAGTCCGTAACATCTACTATAAGTTTTTTCTTAATTACAAATTCAGAATGGTCGGCACTAAAGTCACGATAATTTTCAATTGCAAAGGCTGGTGCCACTTTTATACCATCTATTTCAGCTATAAACTGATTACTCAGGTATGTTCTGCCACCTGTACCGTTTTCGTAGAGTGGGAATGTTGCGGTGAATCTGTTACCACTTGCATGGGCAGATGAAAGTTTCTTCTGACATTTTTCTACGCTCTCGGTATAATTGCGCAAGTCGGTTAATAAAACATTTACTGTCTTTCCATTGAATGCGTCTTTTACTTTTCCACTTACGGTAACTGTACCATTGATTGTATCAGCCTTGCACGATTCTATAAAACCGGCATAATTGTAATACTTTTCTTCACGTTCAAAAGTTATTGCATCTATCTTTACCGCGCCTTCTGATGCTCCATTGAAAACCAATTTCAATTCGCGCAGATAGCCTTCAGCGTTCGTTCTGGATACATTGAAATAATAGGTATTGAAATCGCTGTTGGGCTTTATAGGAAATTGTTTCTCGTACCACGTATTCCCGCTTTCCGATGTTCTGAACTTCACCGTCACTTTATTTGCATTACTGTTATTGGCCATCCTTATAAGGAACGTATTTCGCAGGGGTAGTTTCATGGAATATCTGTTCCCTTTTGCCACATTAATCTCAGGCGTGCCTATTATCATGTTATCAGCATTGATAGTAGCAACCAAACAACCGTTAGCCTGTGACAGAACACCTCTTTCAATACTCATAGCTTCGACCGAAGATGTTTTGTTAAATTCAAAATCAAGTGTTTTATCAATTACTCTTTTATACTCTGGCGACTGTATTGAAACATAATCGATGCTTATTGATGCACAGTCTGAACGAAAGCCAATGTCGCCTTTCATACCTTCGGGAATAGTATAAACAAGGTGAGGCTCTGTTTCGTCATTATAAAACTGATAAAGCTTCCCTCCCTTTGCTATCATTGTAATTATCATCCAGCCGTCGTTGAACTTCGTAGCATAAGGCTTTCCCGTTGCAACAGATCCGCCCCAGCCGCTGCTGCGCGTAAACTTTACCACACTTGGCGTAAAAGTTGTTCCCGTTATGGAACCATTACTGATATGCAGCGCATTGATGAAGTCGCGATGTGGCGTCGGCTCGCTGACAAAGGCATAAAAGCCCATTCCGCTGGCATTGGTATTACCCTCATTGAGTTTGAACTTCATCCGAACTTTAAATTCCGTAAGCGGTGTAATACTCGGGAATATAACCTTCTGCTCTATACCTTTATTAATAGTATTGAGCATGCCGTCGGCTACATATACATTAGATGAAGTTGCAGGATAAACCAAGAAAGGTATATCCTCATCGTCTGTAAAATCGTAAGTTATAACGTCTCCGCCAACTTCATAATCTGCCTGGGTTCCCGTGAACTTTTTATATTGTGGCGACTGTATCGAAACATAGTCAACGCTTATTGATGCACAGTCTGAACGAAAGCCAATGTCGCCTTTCATACCTTCGGGAATAGTATAAACAAGGTGAGGCTCTGTTTCGTCATTATAAAACTGATAAAGCTTCCCTCCCTTTGCTATCATTGTAATTGTCATCCAGCCGTCGTCGAACTTCGTAGCATAGGGCTTCCCCGTAGCAACAGGTCCGCCCCAGCCACTGCTGCGCGTAAACTTTACCACACTTGGCGTAAAAGTTGTTCCAGTTATAGGACCGTTACTGATATGCAGTGCATTGATAAAATCGCGGTAGTCGCTTGGTTCGCTGGCAAAGGCATAAAAGCCGAAGCCGCTTGCGTTGCTGTTCCCCGCGTTAAGTTTAAACCTGATGCTTACACAAAACTCCCTAAGCGGTGTTATACTGGGAAACAAAACCTTGTGTTCGGTATTTGTATTGATAAAATTCAAACACCCACCAGATATATTGAAATCCGATTTCTTGTTTGGATTCACGGTAAAGGCTGTACTGTCGTCCTTGCTGTCGAAGTTATAGACAACCACGTCACCGCCTACGTCAAACTCTGTACTCCTGCCAGCTCGTACGTCTATACAGCAGAAGACCGAAGTTAACACTACTAATACAAATGACTTAAAAGATAGATTGCTCATATTTTATGTTTTTAGGATAGTTTATTTATCGTATATTA
>CALIIG010000142.1 GCA_938018155.1 uncultured Prevotella sp. | reverse complement strand
AAGCATGTAACTTTGCCTCGGAAGAAAGGTTCCTCATCTGGCCAACACGATAAAAAATCGTGTCATCCAAATGAGGTAAAATATGAAGGATTAGAGCCTTGACACAGTTGAGACTACACTACCCCGCGATAATTCTCTATGAGTAGATTTTCCTCATTCTCCCTACCCTTTTTTCCCTCAGGATTATCAGCACATTAATTCTATTTTCTTATCATTATCGTATTCCTTTTCCTTTTATTATGGACTGCAAATCTGATTTAATAGATAAAAACAAATATTTTTAGCGTTAATCCATCATTTTTTATACGAAAAGGCAGACGAATATAAAAAAACAAACTATATTTGCAAAAACAATAAAAACTATATCCTAATGAACAGTTACACGAAATTTATTTCATCATTGTGTATTACAATGGCCGTCATTCTTGGTTCTTGCCAGAAAATAGCAATTGACAACGAAGATGGAACGGAAACAGGGTCGAAAACCAGCAAGAGAGTAACACTTACCGTTAAAGTAGCCCATATTGAATTAGTACCTTTCGACGATATGGCTTCAGCAAAAAAGGCTTTTCATGCAACAACGCGCACAACAAATGTCGCCGAAGCCTGCCGTCACCTCTGCTTTGTATTATATAAAGAAGGCAAAAGAGTGACATATACCAACCAGAATACGGGTACAAAGGGATTCGGAACAGTAAAATTGCATGTAGCCCCCGGGAAATACAAGTTGCTGGTTCTTGCTCATAATGCAGACAAAAATCCTCCAACCACCGATCCCGAACGTATTGTTTTCGGGAAAGATGTCACCGATACTTTCTACGATTTCAAGGAGATTGAAATACAAAATACAGGCGAAACCAGCGTCTCACTCAGGCGCGCCGTCGCTAAATTCCAGTTGATAACAACCGATGTTGTTCCCTCGGGATTCTCACAAATCTATTGCGCTTATACAGGAGGAGGCTCAACTTTCGATGCCGTAAAAGGAACAGGTGCTGCTGCCGGCTCCCAATACAAGATGTTTGAATTGTCTGCAAGCGACATCGGTAAAACAAAAACTCTCGAACTTTACACTTTCCCAAGAGACGAAAAAGATTCTCTTAAGATGACGGTTAAAACGTTTAATGACAGGAACGAGATTGAACGCGAGCTTAATTTCAATGTTCCCGTACGCAGAAATATGATATCGCGCTATACCGGCAGCCTTTTTGACAACTCGGCTAATGCAACATTTAACATCAACTTACTGTCGCCCGACGAGTGGGAAACCAAAGAATACAGCTTCTGAACATTCTGTTAAATATTGCCGTTGATACCGGTCTGCCAAAAAGTCTGTACTTTTTAGCAGCCCGGTTTTTGTCATAAAAAAGCGGCCTGTATTGCATGATGGCAATAAAAAACAGCTGTATTAATTGTTTGTTACGCTACCTTTTCAGGGGTTCGATGTGCTTATTACGCCTAAAAATCAATAAAAAAGAGGATTTGTGAAAGCAAAATGATGAAATATCAAAGCAAATAACTACATTTGCATATATACATTTTTAGTTGACAATATGCAATTCTCTAATATGCCAGCAGCAGATTTCCTTATCGGAATTTAGAGGTGTCTGTCAACAAACAGCGAATAACCGCATACGGATTTTTATTTTTTCATCTTATGGATATTACTGAAAGATTCATTAATTACACAAAATTCGATACTCAGTCGGCCGAAGATTCCGAAACCGTACCGAGTACTTCCAAACAACTTGTTTTTGCAAAATACCTGAAGGAAGAACTTGAAGCTGAAGGGTTAAAAGACGTAGAGATGGACGACAAGGGCTATATTTATGCCACGTTACCATCGAATACAAAAAAGAAGACACCTACTATCGGTTTCATTTCTCATTATGATACGGCCCTTGATGCCAGTGGAGCCAATATCAAAGCACGCGTAATCAAAAACTATGATGGCGGCGACATTGAACTTTCACCCGGTATTGTCTCGAGCCCTGCAAAGTTTCCCGAACTGCTTGCGCATAAGGGAGAAGATATCATTGTTACAGACGGCACTACCCTTTTGGGTGCCGACGATAAGGCCGGCATAGCTGAAATTGTACAGGCTATGTGCTATTTGCGCGACCACGACGAAATAAAGCACGGCGATATTCGCATTGCTTTCAATCCCGATGAGGAAATAGGGTGTGGTGCTCACCACTTTAACGTCGACAAATTTGGCTGTGATTGGGCTTACACTATGGACGGAGGCGACATCGGCGACCTTGAATACGAAAACTTCAACGCCGCATCGGCCAAGGTTTTCATTAAGGGTGTCAGTGTGCATACAGGCTACGCCAAGGGAAAGATGGTCAATGCCTCGCGGCTTGCATGCGAGTTTAACAGCCACATTCCTGAAACAGATATTCCCGAAACTACCGAAGGCTATCAGGGTTTCTATCATCTTCTCAGTATCAACAGCCACTGCGAGGAGGCCAAATTAAGCTATATTATCCGTGATCACGACCGTAAGAAATTCGAGGACCGCAAATATTTCATGGAGAATATCGCCCGCCGGATGAATGAAAAATATGGCGAAGGCACCGTTACCATTGAGCTGAAGGATCAGTATTACAACATGAAGGAGAAAATCGACCCCAATATGTACGTCATTGATATTGTGCTGAAGGCCATGCAGGAAACCGGAGTCACGCCGAAAGTTGAGCCTATTCGCGGTGGAACCGACGGCGCACAGCTCTCGTTCCGCGGTCTGCCCTGCCCCAATATATTCGCAGGAGGCGTCAACTTCCACGGCCCATACGAGTTTGTCAGCGTTCAGGTGATGGAGAAAGCCGTACAGGTTATCACCCGAATTTGCGAAATAACAGGCACTTTCAACGATTAATTCCCACCGAAAGGTAAAAGGACTGACGACTAAATGAGGGTTTCATCATCCCACGTAACCGCTCTGTCATCGTCCGTCTTTTTACCTTTTATTTTCTTCAATAGGTTCACTTCGCATTGTTTACCTCTTTACTTTTTTACCCTTTTACTTTTAAACACCATTGGCATCACTTCCCGAACTTGTCAAAGATCTGGCCTTAATCCTCATTGTTGCCAGCATTGTTACCCTTATTTTTAAGAAATTACGTCAGCCCTTGGTGCTGGGATACATTGTGGCCGGCTTCATAGTGTCGCCACATATGCCTCTTACCATGTCGGTAATCGACAAGGGTGACATCCACACATGGGCCGACATCGGCGTCATGTTCCTGCTTTTCTCGTTGGGATTAGACTTCTCTATTAAAAAGATTCTGAAGATGGGCGTCTCCCCTTTCATCTCAGCCATCATTATTGTATTCTCTATGATGATGCTCGGAATGGTTACAGGACACGCCTTTGCCTGGAGCAGGATGGACTGTATATTTCTTGGAGGTATGATGGCCATGTCGTCAACCACCATTATTTACAAGGCTTTCGACGATATGGGACTGCGACAACAACGCTTCGCAGGGCTTGTCATGAGCGTGCTTATCCTCGAAGACATCCTGGCAATAGTCATGATGGTAATGCTCTCGGCTATTGCATCGGGGAACAATCCCGATGGCGGGCAGATGCTCGGCTCGGTAATTAAGATAGGCTTTTTCCTTGTATTGTGGTTCGTTGTGGGGCTTTTTGCCATACCTACCTTCCTGCGTCACACGCGCAAACTGATGAGCAGCGAAACCATGATCATCGTAGCCCTCGGACTTTGCTGCGCTATGGCCTGGATTTCATCGAGCGTAGGGTTCAGCTCTGCTTTCGGTGCCTTCGTTATGGGCAGCATATTAGCCGAAACCATTGAGGCTGATAAGATTATACGTCTTGTCGAACCCGTCAAGAATTTATTCGGTGCAATATTCTTCGTTTCAGTGGGCATGCTTGTCAATCCCGATATTCTTGTAGCCTATGCCTTGCCTATTGGCGTACTTGTTATAGCCATATTGGCAGGCCAGGCCATTTTTGGCACCCTCGGATTCATGCTTAGCGGCCAGCCCCTGAAAACGGCAATGCGCTGCGGTTTCTCTCTGGCGCAGATAGGAGAATTTGCATTTATCATCGCTTCTTTGGGGTTGTCGTTAGGCGTTATCAGCGAGTTTCTCTACCCTGTAGTGGTTGCAGTGAGTGTTATTACAACCTTCCTTACGCCCTATATGATTCGTGCGGCTGCACCTTGCTACACTTTTCTCGAGCACCATCTGCCCAAACGGTGGCTGCGTCGCCTCAACCACATGGGCACGGAACATCAGGCTTCAGCCGCCGAACAGAGCTTATGGCGACGTCTGCTCAAAAAGATGGCTCTCAATACACTTATCTATTCAATCCTCATTACGGCCATAACAGCTGTTATGCTCACCTTTTTCCTGCCTTTTATCCGACATCTTCTGCCCCACTGGTGGGCCAATGGCACATGCGGCGTGCTCACGTTGACGTTTATTTCGCCCTTTATGCGTGCATTGGTTATGAAGAATAACCATAGCGACGAGTTCAGAACCCTGTGGATTGAAAGCCGTATGAACCGCCTGCCGCTTATATTTACTATCCTCGTGCGCGTAGCTATTGCTGCGGCTTTCCTGTTCTATATCTGCAACTATCTGGCACGCTTTGCCAACGCCATCGTTATTACGCTGGCACTTACAGCCATTGTTCTGATGATTCTTTCGCGCGGATTGAAGAGCCGTTCCATCCGTCTCGAACGGCTTTTCATTAAGAATTTGAACAGTCGGGAGATTGAAGCCGAGGTTACGGGCAAAAGAAAGCCCATGTTCGAGGGCCACCTTCTCGACCGCGATATTCACATTTCCGACTTCGTTGTGCCCGAAAACTCGGCCTGGGCAGGCCGCAGTCTGGGGCAGATTGAGTTCAGAAACCGCTTCGGTGTGCACGTAAGCAGCATTCTCCGTGGCTATCAACGTTTGAACATTCCGGGCGGCGACTGCATTATTTTCCCCGGAGACCGACTGCAAGTTATCGGTAACGATGAGCAGCTTCAACAATTCGGATATGCCCTTAATGGCGAAACCATACCCGAAGACGAGCATATAGAAGACCGCGAAATGCAATTACAGAAGTTTGTTATCACCTCACGAAGCCCGCTGATAGGCAAGAATTTGCAGAACAGTGGCATACGCAACAAGTATAATTGCATGGTGGTAGGTATTGAAGAAGGCCAGCGACATCTCACCATGGTAAACCCATCGCATGTTTTTTGTGCCGGGGATATTGTGTGGCTGGTAGGCGAAAAGCAGTCGTTAGCATCGTTAACAACCCTTGTTTAGCACATAACGATACCTGGTTATTGTTTATTCACTATCCCTTTTAGCTTATAAAGATCATTGTTCGACGGCCGTCAGCAACGTTGTTGACGACCGTCGAACGATGGGTGTGACGGCCGTCAGCAGCGCGTTCGACGGCCGTCACA
>CALIIG010000141.1 GCA_938018155.1 uncultured Prevotella sp. | reverse complement strand
AGACGGTCGCCGAGGAACGCCGCCCGCGCCATATAGCCCGAATCTTCGAGCACGGAGAAGGCTGCGTAGATGACGAACATGAGCGGGAAGAAGCTGGCGACGACGCCGAGGCCGTTGACGATGCCGCCCACTGTCAGCTGTTGGAATATTTCGGAATGGCTGACCGAATTGTAGGCGTTTGCGACCTGAAGTATATTCTTATACCCGATATTCAGCACCGCGTTAGGGCAGGACGCATTGCCGATTGTGGCGATGCCATGAATCCTGATATAGAGAAAATTATCAGCTTACGGCCCGATGCTATCATCCTTTCTCCTTTTGAGGGCGGCGGAGGCTTTGGTAAATTAGAGCAACTTGGCGTGCCCATTATTCAGGCTGCCGACTATATGGAGCCATCGGCATTAGGCAGAGCCGAATGGATGAGGCTTTTTGGTGTACTGCTTAATTGTCAGGAGCGGTCCGATTCGTTGTTTCATGTTGTCGACTCTACCTACCAAAGTCTGAAACATTATGCCGCCCGTCTTCCTCTCGGGCTTAGTATTCTTACCGAGCGCAAAACGGGATCTGCCTGGTATACGCCTGGCGGAGCAAGCTCTTTAGGCACACTTTTTAAGGACGCTAACGCGTCATACGCTTTCGCCGACGACCATCACAGCGGCAGTTTGGCCTTATCCTACGAGCAAATTATTGCCAAAGCAGGCGAAAGCGACGTTTGGGCCTTTAAGTTTAACGGCAATAAAATGATGACGCGCAGCGACCTTTTACGCGAGTTTTACGGTTACGATGCCCTGAAAGCCTTTCGTACAGGCAATATCTATGAGTGTAATTGCAGCACAACGCCTTATTTTGAGGAAGTTTCTTTCCGTCCCGATTATCTGCTCCGTGAGATGATACAGTTGCTTCATCCTGGCGTAAACCTTGGCGGATTGCGATATTATCGCAAACTTTAATGGCTTGTCTCTATCCTATGCGAAAGTATATTTTTCTTCTCATTGCTGTGGCAGTGCTTTTCGTTCTCAGCCTTATCCACGGCTCTGTGGCCATTCCTCTTCGCGATATTTGGGCTGTTTTTACGGGCGGTAAGCCCGAAGCGGAGAGCTTTCGTTATATTGTTTTGGATAGTCGTTTACCTCAGGCCCTTACTGCTTTATTGGCCGGAGGTGCGCTCTCTGTGAGTGGATTACTGCTGCAAACAGCTTTTAGGAACCCGCCTGCAGCCCCTGATATATTTGGCATTACGAGCGGAGCCAGTTTGGCCGTCGCCCTTCTTATGCTGGCTCCGGGCTTTGCCATAGGCACTACACTGGGCTATTTGTCATCGGTTGTCGCTGCTTTTATAGGAGCAATAGCCGTTACGGCCGTTATCGTTATGTTCAGCAGGTTGGTGCGTAGCAGCGTAATACTTATTATTATAGGTATTATGACGGGCTACCTTTGTTCAAGCATAATCACACTTTTAAACTTTTCCGCCACCCGGGATGGGGTGAAAAACTTTGTCGTTTGGGGCATGGGCAACTTCACAAATGTGTCTATGGGTCAGATGCCGCTGTTTGCTTCGATCACCATTTTGGCTGCCGTTTCAACGTTTTTGCTGGCCAAACCGCTCAACGCCATGTTGCTGGGGCCTTATTATGCCGAAAATTTGGGCTTCAATGTGCGCCGTATCCGTAATTTGATATTGGTGGTAACCGGACTGCTTACTGCGGTAGTTACGGCCTTTTGCGGGCCTGTGAGTTTCCTGTCTCTGGCTGTTCCGCATATCGCGCGCCTCATATTGCGCACGCAGAATCATCGGCAGCTGCTCCCCTTTACGCTGTTAACGGGTTGTGCTATTGCGCTTTTGTGCAACGTGCTCACCTGTATTCCCGGCGAAAATGGCATATTGCCGCTCAATGCCGTGACGCCACTGGTAGGTGCTCCGGTCATTATTTACGTGTTGTTGCGTAAGCAATAACTTATTATTCCTTTTAAAATCAATAATAACAATGGTTTCAATAACAACAAAACGGGGCGATTACGGACAAACATCGTTACGTGACGGTTCGCGCGTTAGCAAAGACGACGCCCGCATTGAGCTTGTAGGCGAAATGGACGAACTGAATGCTTTGCTTGGATTATGCAAGGCAAAGACGGGTTTACAAACCGTTTTCGATGACATTCAATTGCGTTTAATGGATTTTATGGCGGTGGTATCTGATAACCGTTCTGCGCCTGACGCCGGGCGTATAGTCCGCCTTGCTGATGCCACAACACGTATGGAACAGGTTATTGACAATTTCAGCGCAGGCTATCACTTTCATTTTGTGCTCCCCGGTACTGACGAACCCGATGCCGTCTTACACCTTACCCGTGCCAAAGTGCGTACATGCGAGCGTCGTCTTACCGCTTTGCAGCGTTCCCATACTGTCCCCGGGGTGCTTGCAAAATATATCAATCGTCTTTCCGATTTTATGTTTTGTATGATAGAACAGCGCGTAAATGTAAAACGATAAGCGGCTTAGCAAAGGTAGATTATAGTATGTTATTAAGCCCAGATAAGTTGTATGCTGAGTGTTCGGCGGCCGTCGGCAGCGTTGCTGACGGCCGTCGGACAATGGGTGTGACGA
>CALIIG010000140.1 GCA_938018155.1 uncultured Prevotella sp. | reverse complement strand
TATTTGCTTCGGAGATGGTAAAAGACGCCGAAAGGAGACGCAAAAGATAAAATTGTTTAAAAAAACACATTGAATGTATTAAAAGGGGGAGAAACGGCGTCTTGTTAAATAGGTATCAATTTTATTATCACAATATAACTAAACAAAATGAAGAGAAAAGCATTTTTTCTGGGGCTGATGTTTGCCGCTACCGGCGCATTTGCCCAGAGCCTTTCATCGGGCATTGACCTGAAGAACCTCGACCGCAGCGTTCGGCCGGGCGACGATTTCTACCATTTTGCCGCCGGCGGCTGGCTGAAAAGCCATCCCCTCGACGCTGAACACTCGGACAACGGAGCCTTTACCGACCTGTACGAACAGAACCAAAAGCGCATACAGGACATCATTATGCAGTATGCAGGCAGCAGGCAAAAGCAAGGCTCGCTGGAGCAAAAGATAGGCTCACTCTACAATTTGATGATGGACAGTGCGCGTTTAAACCGCGAGGGTTGGACGCCAATCAAACCCACTTTGAAGCGTATTGCCGATATTAAAGACCGTAAGGAGTACCAGCTTGTGACGGCCGAACTGGACCGTAACGGCGAGGGCACGATGATGTTTGGCATAGGCATAGACGGCGATATGCGCAATGCCGACTGGAATATCGTTGGTATTGGACAGGGTGGACTGGGTTTAGGCTCTCGCGATTACTACTTATCCGACGACGAACAGAACAAGCGCGTGCTCGAAGCCTATAAGAATTATCTCAAGACGCTGTTTGTAATGACAGGCAACGATGAGGCAACGGCCGGGAAAAAAATGCAGGCCGTGCTCGCCATTGAGACGCGCATTGCCAAAGCCAGCTACGATCAGGTGAAGCTTCGTGACATCAATGCCAACTACCATAAGCTGTCGTACACGCAGCTGGTAGCCGATTTCCCGGGTATCGACTGGGGTAACGTGTTCCTGTTGAGCGGTCTGCCTGCCGTGAAAGAGGTTGTTGTATACCAGCCCGAACCCTTGCATGAAGTTGAAAAGGTGCTGGCAGAAACCTCACTCGACGACCTGAAGAGCTATGCCGAAGCCCGTATAATAACCGGTGCAAGCAGCCAGTTGAGCGACGATTTCCGTGCCGAGGCATTTAAATTCGGCTCAGTTCTGAGCGGTACAAAGCAGGACAGGCCACGCTGGAAGCGCGCGGTGAGCCTGGTTAGCGGCACACTTGGTGAAGCCATTGGCAAGCTGTATGTAGCCAAATATTTCCCCGAAAGCTCCAAAAAACGTATGCTCGAGCTGGTTCATAACCTGCAAACGGCTCTCGGCCAGCGCATAGACGAGGCTACATGGATGGGTGCAGCTACAAAGGCACAGGCCAAAGACAAGCTCGCCAACTTCGTCATCAAGATAGGATACCCCGACAAATGGAAGGATTACAGCGGCCTGCAGGTTGACGACAGCCTTTCGCTGTATGAGAATTTACAGCATATTGCACGCTGGGCTACCGACGACATGATAGCACGTCGCGCCAATAAGAAGGTAGATAAAACCGAGTGGGGCATGACGCCACAAACGGTAAATGCTTACTACAGCCCCACAACTAACGAGATTTGCTTCCCTGCAGCCATTCTGCAACCGCCGTTCTTTGATCCTGATGCTGACGATGCCGCTAACCTTGGTGGTATAGGAGGAGTAATCGGTCACGAAATGAGCCATGGCTTTGATGACCAGGGAGCACAGTTTGATAAGACGGGAAACCAGCGCGACTGGTGGACAGCGGCCGATAAAAAGAACTTTAATGCCCGTACGAAAGTGCTGGCCGACAACTTCTCTGCCTTTGAAGTGCTGCCGGGTTTAAAGGTTAACGGCAAGCAGACGCTGGGCGAGAACATCGGCGACAACGGTGGTTTGAACATAGCCTTCCGCGCTCTTCAAAACTCGATGAAAGCCAGTCCATTGGGCGTTAAGGACGGCTTTACGCCCGAACAACGCTTCTTCCTGGCCTGGGGACGCGTGTGGGCCTCGAACATGACGCCCGAATATGTGAAGTATTTGCTTACGGTTGATGTTCACTCACCGAACATGGCGCGCGTAAACTGTGCCCTGCCGCAGATTGATGCGTGGTACACAGCCTTTGGCGTAAAGAAGGGCGACAAGCTGTATTTGCCCAAGAACAAGCGCGCACATGTATGGTAAGATAGAAAAATAAGGATGTAAGGGTTGCGCCGGAAAAGCGCAGGGCGTATACCTTATTATAATAGCTGTTACACCTTATTATATTAAGCGATGGCGGAAACTTTCGCTGACGGTGACCCACAGGGCTGCCGTGAGCGGGAGTTTCTGCCGTTTTTTTATGGTTACAAATGAACAACTGGCTTGCCGTCAGGCTGTTGGCTTAGAAAGTGATCTGAATATTTACAAAGGAAAAATGACGGCAAGGCCCACACTTGTCAGCTTTAATTATACTTTTTTATACAAAAAGGAAAGTTGTACCTTTTAGTATAAAAATATTAAAAAATGTATGTTGCGGATTGAAAAAAATATTATTTTTGCGTGTAATATATAAACAACTCATAAAGTTTAGACAATTAAACTCTTATTATGGAAAAGAAAGGGTTAACATGGTTT
>CALIIG010000139.1 GCA_938018155.1 uncultured Prevotella sp. | reverse complement strand
ACGTCAACAATCAAACAACAAATACTCCTCATTTATTATCAACTGCGCCCATATTCCTGCACAAAAAAGGAGATTTGCGCAAGAATAACGCCTCGTTACGTTAACTGATTTTAAAATAAACGGCAATTATATCGACATTCAGAACAATATAGATAACTTTGCGACGAATTTCATTAAGGTTTTTAAAGATGAATAAATTAAAATTCGCTTTCATTGCAATTGCAATCTCAGCGTCACAGACAATGTGGGCAGGTGGCCTACTGACGAACACCAACCAGAATGTAGCTTTCAACAGAATGCTGAGCCGCGAGGCTTCTATTGGCATTGATGGTGTCTATTCAAACCCTGCAGGTGTGGCTTTCATGAGCGATGGTCTGCACCTCTCCTTGAACTGGCAACTCGTGTTCCAGAGCCGCATTATCAACAACGAATTCCCGCTTTTTAAGCTCAATCAGAACAACAATTCAACTGCACGCAAATTCCGTGGTACGGCTTTTGCGCCTGTACTTCCCTCCATTCAGGCAGCCTACAACTGGAAGAAGTTCTCTTTCCAAGCGATGTTTGGCGTGACCGGTGGCGGCGGTAAATGTACTTTCGACAATGGACTTGGCTCGTTTGAAAAGATTGTCGGCGAGACGGCTGCAGGTGTAAACAAGCTGGCACAGACATTAGATAAGGTAACGGGAAACCGCTTGGGACTAAGCAGTGACCAACAGTTTGGCAAGCAAGGCACCTACAGTTACGAGAGCTATATGCGTGGCCGTCAATATTATTATAGCCTATCTTTGGGTGCAGCTTATCGTGTAACTCCTCAGCTTAGTGCCTATGCCGGCGTGCGCGGTGTATATGCCATGAGTAATTATTATGGCTATGTCCGTAACATCAAAGTGGGCAATGTACCTCTCTATACAATGCTTGATGCAACCAAACCAAACTCTTCAGACATCGAATTGAACTGTGACCAGACGGGCGTGGGCTTTACACCTATTCTTGGCATTGACTTCAAAACAGGGCGTTGGAACTTTGCTGCGAAATATGAATTCAAGACGCGTATGCGCCTGAAGAACGAGTCGGTAAACCAGCTCCCAAGTATCGGTAATCTGCCACAAACCTTGGCTGTCAAGTTTGTTAAAGCGGGCATGACACCTGAACAGGCTAAAGCGGTGCTCACGAATAAAGCAGTTACAGATGCCATGAAAGCCATTAAGGATGAGTTCGACAAGAAGATTGGAGAGGCAACTGGTGAATATGCCGACGGAAAGACTATTCCCAACGACATCCCTGCCTATCTTGCTATAGGTGCAGGTTATAATCCAATTGATCCATTGCGCATCAATGTGGGGTTCCACTACTTCTTCGATAAGCAGGCAACAACCTATCAACACCGCGAAGATAAACTGAAACGAGGTACAATCGAATGGAATGCAGGCGTGGAATTTGATGCGACCAAGAAGTTTACTCTAAGTGCAGGGTGGCAGAACACAAGCTATGGTCTGACCAAGGAATACATGGATGACAAGTCGTTCGTAGCCAATTCAAACTCTGTGGGTATAGGTGCCTGCATACATCTGAGCAAGAAAATCGATCTCAACGTGGCCTATTTCCACACCTTCTACTCTACTTTCAACGGTGACAAGACCGAGAATGTGGGCGGAAACGAACTGCCTTATAAAGCTCGTTTCACCCGTAACAACAGCGTGTTCGGTGCAGGTGTAGACATCAACTTCTAAAAGACGCTCCAAATCTAACTTCTACAAAGTAGGGGAAACCTACTTATATAAAAGATTAAAAAGAGGTTGCTCATGACGTAAAACATAGCATGAGCAACCTTTTTTTACATTGAAACTCACTTGTTACCTTGGAAAAACAGTTGTATTATTTATAGGAAAGAAAATCAACCA
>CALIIG010000138.1 GCA_938018155.1 uncultured Prevotella sp. | reverse complement strand
ACCGAAGGTTACCACTGCCGACAGCATTCACTTTGCAAACGTGCTTTATGAGGATGTGAAAGACACGGTAAGCATGGGTCAGAAGCATTTTATGAAGATTGATTCAAACCGGCAATACTACGACTTCAGGCTTTCAAACAAGTCGGCTGCCATCGATAAGGCCGACCCTTCAACGGCTGTTCCTACCGACCGCAGCGGCTTACCGCGCGACAGCAGGCCCGATATGGGAGCATTCGAATATAAGCCTTAAGGATATAAAACACTATAAACAATATGAAACAAGTTAAACTTGAAATAGAAATGGAGTTCTGTTCGATGGACGAATTAACCACCGACGAACAGACAGTAGTAAAGTGTGCCTGTGCAGCTACGCGCAATTCGTATGCCAATTACAGCCATTTTCATGTGGGTGCAGCCGTAATGCTTGAGAATGGTAAGGTTGTAATTGGTGCCAATCAGGAAAACGCCGCCTTCCCTTCAGGCTTGTGTGCCGAGCGCACGGCGGTTTTCTCGGCTCAGGCTAATTACCCCGACCAGCCTGTACGCTTGCTCGCAATAGCGGCCAGCGACACGAAAGGACTGCGTAAAAAGCCTGTTACACCATGCGGAGCCTGCAGGCAGGTAATTCTCGAAATTGAAGAACGATACCATAAACCCATCGAAATTTTGTTGTATGGCACTGATGGAGTATACCGTATTAAAAGTATAAAAGACCTCCTTCCGCTTTGTTTTGTCGACAATGACATGCGTTAAGCCGATGTCATGATGATGCATTGATAATGCCTTATCATCGTAAGGTTTAAGGCTTTGTGTGTATAAACTCATCGTCCGACGGCCGTCAGCAGCGTTGCTGACGGCCGTCATACCCATTGTTCGACGGTCGTCACACGCGCTGCTGACGGCCGCCGGACGATGAGCGCATGCGTGTAAAGGTTATTGATATACAAAGTATCGGGTGGGAGAGAACGGTATATTGCCGGCAGCATTCAGCTTATATGTGACGCCCCAATTGTTTGTTTATTTGAAATAAAGAAGCACATTCGCTCGTGTTTCTCAAAAAATAACGTTACTTTTGCTGCAATAAAATTTTGGTTTATATGTTATGCTGTACGGCTTTCAACATGAAAAACGGACAGACCGCAGGATATGGAAAATTTCTTTAATAACGATAGGATATGAAAAAGTTAATTGCCTTTCTTTTTACATTATTCGTGACACTTACCGCCAATGCGCAGTTTGAGCAAGGTAAAATATATGCCGGCGCATCGCTTACAGGCTTTAATTTGAGCTATAATGGCACAGATAAGCTAAACCTTGGCGTTCGCGGACAGGGTGGTTATTTTGTAGACGATAACCTGATGCTGTTGGGCGAGGCAGGCGTTCACCATTCAGCG
>CALIIG010000137.1 GCA_938018155.1 uncultured Prevotella sp. | reverse complement strand
CGTACGACGATCGTCGTACAATGGGTATGACGGCCGTCGTACGCGCTGCTGACGGCCGTCAAACGATGAGCATACAAACGTAATGTTTCCACATATTAATCATAATGGTTGATATAAACCGATTTAATCACGGTATAAAATCCATGTAGTCAACTACAAAACCATACATATTCGTGCTTAATTTCGCCCCTGATTATTTTAATATATTCGACGTGATGATAAATAGTGTTTGCGTAAACTATTTCTGTTATGCCCGATTACGTGCATGACGTTCTAAGTATTTACGGAGTTAGCCTATTGTATAAGTTTTTATTTATTGTCTATTTCAATTAAAACCGTTAACTTTGCAGCTAATAAATAACATAGTAAACACACAAGTATGCCGGAAATATCAGTGCGCGGTTTGGAAATGCCCCAGTCGCCTATTCGTAAGCTTGCTCCTTTGGCAAACGCTGCAAAGGCCCGCGGTATCAAGGTATTCCACCTGAATATAGGACAGCCTGACGTTCATACTCCACAAGAAGGACTCGACGCTTTAAAACATATTGATCGTAAGATTTTGGAGTATTCACCTTCACAAGGCTTCCTTTCGTATCGTGAAAAACTGACCAGATTTTACCAGAAATTCAACATAAACGTTACCCCCGACGAAATAATCGTCACCTCCGGCGGTTCAGAAGCCGTTCTGTTTGCCTTTATGAGCTGTTTGAATCCCGGCGACGAAATCATTATTCCAGAGCCTGCTTATGCCAATTATATGGCCTTTGCCATCTCTGCCGGTGCCAAAATCCGTACCATTACAACCACTATTGACGAAGGGTTTTCACTGCCAAAGGTTGAGAAATTCGAAGAATTGATCAATGAACGCACGCGTGCAATCATGATCTGTAACCCGAATAACCCCACCGGTTACCTTTATACGAGGCGTGAAATGAATCAGATTCGCGACTTGGTTAAGAAGTATGATTTATACCTTTTTTCTGATGAGGTTTACCGTGAATATATTTATACGGGAAGCCCCTACATCAGTTCCATGCACCTGAAAGGCATTGAAGACAACGTGGTATTGATTGATTCGGTATCGAAACGCTATTCAGAGTGTGGCATTCGCGTGGGTGCTTTGATCACCCATAATGCAGAAATCAGACGCGCTGTCATGAAATTTTGTCAGGCCCGGTTGTCTCCTCCTTTGCTCGGACAGATTGTAGCCGAAGCCTCCCTCGATGCACCTAAGGAATATTATCAGGATGTTTACGACGAGTATGTGGAACGGCGTAAATGCCTTATTGATGGTTTGAATCGTATTCCGGGCGTGTACTCCCCTATCCCTATGGGGGCTTTCTATACCGTTGCCCAGCTTCCTGTTGATAATTCAGATAAGTTTTGCAGGTGGTGTTTGGAAGAATTTAATTATGAAGGCGAAACCGTTATGATGGCTCCGGCCTCTGGTTTCTACACCACTCCCGGTGCGGGTATCAACCAGGTGCGTATAGCCTATGTGCTGAAAAAGGAAGATTTGGAGCGTGCGCTCATTGTATTAAGAAAAGCATTGGAGGCTTATCCCGGGCGTGTAAAAGTATGACTATTCAGATATTAGGTTTATAACGATCATGAATTTTCCCCTGTATATCGCAAAACGACTTTTTTGGGGTCACAGCGATTCGAAGAAGGTGTCACGTCCTGCAATAACAATAGCTACTGCTGGTGTGGCTATTGGCATTATGGTGATGATAGTATCGGTGTTCGTAGTGCTTGGTTTTAAGCATAGCATACGTAACAAGGTGATTGGTTTTGGCTCGCACATTCAGGTAACCAACTTCATGACGCAGATGTCGTCAGACCAGTGCCCTATTGTCATCAACGACAGTATGATGAACGTTATAAAAGGTATTGCGGGAGTTAAACATGCTGAACGGTTTGCCTATAAACAGGGAATATTGAAGACTGAGAACGATTTTCTGGGCGTAATGCTAAAGGGAGTTGGCCCTGAATTTGACTCAACATTTATTCATCAGAACTTAATTGCAGGAAGTATACCCCGATTTTCTGATGGTATGGCGGGCAATAAAATTGTTATTTCAAAAAATATTGCTAACAAACTAAATATAAAACTGGGGCAGCGTATATTTGCCTATTTTATTGATGACGACGGTGTTCGCGTGCGTCGCTTTACGATTGCCGGTATTTATCAAACTAATTTGAACCAGTATGACGATGTCATGTGCTTTACTGACCTGTATACAGCCGTTAAACTTAACGGGTGGAATACAGACCAGGCCTCCGGTGCCGATGTTACCGTAAATAATTTTGATGATGTCAATACGGTTGAAAACCTGTTTGTTAAGAAAATAAACAAAACAACCGACCATTACGGAGAAACATACACTTCGCAAACCATACAAGACCTTAACCCGCAAATTTTCCAGTGGCTCGACCTGTTAGACATGAACGTTTGGATTATATTGGCACTGATGATTTCGGTAGCCGGTGTAACAATGGTATCGGGGTTGCTCATTATTATATTGGAACGAACCACAATGATTGGCGTTTTCAAAGCCCTTGGTACCCGTAATTCTACCATCCGTCACATGTTTTTGTGGTTCGCCACCTTTATTATTGGTCGTGGTTTGCTTATTGGTAATATCGTGGGTATAGGCATTTCACTGGTACAAAAGTATTTTGGCATTGTTAAACTAAACCCTGCTACTTATTATGTTAGCACAGTTCCTGTTGAGTTTAACATTCCCGGGCTGTTGCTAATTAATATTCTTACTGCAGTCATCAGCCTGTTCGTACTCATAGCTCCAAGCTATCTTATTTCACATATACACCCTGCCAAAAGCATGCGTTACGAATAAAGGTAATTGCATTGAAAAACACTTACATGGCCTGTAAGCGATTGGGAATCGGATAAGATGGTTGTTTTTGTGCCTGTTTGTGCAAGGGAAAGTAGTTCATGATGTAAAATACTGCACATTATTTTTGGGATTGTGCAGATTACATATTACCTTTGCACAAAATAAAGATTCTTGTGCAATGGCCCCAACCCCCAGTTTTAACGAACTGATTAAAGTTTCTATTCAGAGTAATTGGGATAAAGATGCCCTGACAAATTATAAGGGATCGACGTTACAATACCATGATGTGACACGTAAAATAGAGAAGCTCATTATGTTTGAATGCTCAGGATTGCATTCTGATGACAAAGTAGCTTTTATGCGGCCGCAATACCTTTATGCCTACATTACTGAATAATCTTTTATTATTTAAAGATGAAGAGAGATTGTTCATAACAAAAACATTATATAATGGAAAAAATACCGAGTTTTAATAAGCTTATACAGGACAGCATTATTAATCATTGGGACAATGACGCCCTGACTGATTATAAGGGTGCCACCCTGCAATACCATGATGTAGCACGCAAGATAGAGAAGCTGCACATTATGTTTGAGAGTTCGGGTATTAAAAAAGGTGACAAGATTGCACTGTGTGGACGCAACAGCTCTGCATGGGCAGCTGCTTTCCTTGCCGTGCTGACTTATGGTGCAGTAGCTGTTCCTATCTTGCATGAATTTATGCCCGACCAAATTCATAATATTGTTAATCACTCTGAAGCCCGACTTCTTTTTGTGGGCGATGTGGTTGCTACGCAGATCGATGCTACGAAAATGCCTTCTCTCGAAGGTATTATTTATATTCCCGATTACTCACTGGTGCTCTCCCGTACCGACAAACTTACCTATGCCCGTGAGCATTTAAATGAAATGTTCGGGCAGAAATACCCGAAATTCTTCAGAAAGGAACACATACATTATTATATTGATGAAAATCCCAATGAGCTGGCTTTGATTAACTATACCAGCGGAACAACGGGATTCTCAAAGGGCGTAATGATTCCCTATCGCGCTTTGTGGAGTAACGCCGACTTTGGAAACCATGTTCTTGGAGCCCATATTAAGGTTGGAGACAGCATCATAAGCATTCTCCCTATGGCCCACATGTATGGAATGGCCTTTGAGTTTCTGTTTGAGTTTATCCAGGGCTGCCATATATTTTATTTGACGCGAATCCCCTCTCCTGCCATTATTGCAGCAGCTTTCGCAGATATCAAGCCCGTTGTCATCATCTCTGTACCTCTTATTATAGAAAAGATTATCAGGAAAAAAGTGTTCCCGAAGATACAGGATCCCAAAATAAAGCTCCTGCTGAAAATGCCCGGAATCAACAACAAAGTTTACGACAAAATATGCGCTCAGGTCACACAGGCTTTCGGAGGTAACTTTTATGAGGTTATCATTGGTGGCGCAGCATTTAGCCAGGAGGTCGAAAAGTTCCTGCATCGTATAGGTTTTCGTTATACTGTTGGTTACGGAGCCACCGAATGTGCTCCTATAATCGGTTACGAAGACTATAAGAATTTTGCTCCCGGCTCGTGTGGTAAGGCTGCCTTGCACATGCAGGTGAAGATACTTTCGGCAGACCCTCAAAACATCCCCGGGGAAATTATATGTAAGGGTCCCAACGTCATGCTGGGCTATTACAAAAACGAGGAGGCTACGAAAGCGGCTATCGATGATGACGGATGGTTCCATACCGGTGACCTCGGTACGATGGATGCTGAAGGAAATATCTTCATTAAAGGCCGTTCAAAGAACATGCTTTTGGGTTCAAACGGACAAAATATTTATCCCGAAGAGATTGAAGACCGTCTCAATTCCATGTCGTTTGTCAATGAAAGCATTGTTATTCAGGTTGGAAACAGTCTTGTAGGATTGGTGCATCCCGACTATGAAGCAGCGCAGAATATGGGCTTAAACGATAATGATTTAAAAAATGTGATGGATGAAAACCTGAAGGAACTGAATGCCTCACAACCCGCATACTGCCATCTTTCTGAAATAAGGATTCATGAAGAGGAATTTGAGAAAACCCCTAAAAGGTCTATCAAACGATTCCTTTATACCGAGTAAAACATACCTGTTGGTGACATTCTTTTCAATTGAATAATATTATAAATTGCTGTTCCCTCAATAATTCCTTGTAAAGATAATGAAAACAGAATGAGTTTGTTATTTTGATTGTGTAAACACATTTCACAATCAAAGGATATGATACTCAAAGTTTTATTTTCATTTATCAGGAAAGCGAAAAAGGCACAGTCGTCAACAGCTGGAACCGTAAGAGGCAGAACTCATCAGAAGCAACACCTGCCTCCCACCTTCTCCTCCGTCCTCCCCTCCGCCTCTCGGAGTGTGGGGCCGTCCA
>CALIIG010000136.1 GCA_938018155.1 uncultured Prevotella sp. | reverse complement strand
GTACGCGAAATGCGCACGGCAGTTTAGCAAACTGCTGGTTTCAGCCACTCACCCAAACTTCCCTTACGTTGGTTTCGTAAACCCCCGGCATCCTCTCTGAATGCGGATGCAAAGATATATAGATTATTTTGTTTTGCCAAACTTTTATATATGTTTTTTACACACTTATAGCCTTTTCACCCGCGAAGAGAGGCCTCAGCAGAATCACAAAGACCGGAGGGAAGACGAAAAAGACCTGACAAAAAGACAAAAGGAACAGATAGAAAGCGGACGTGAAGAAAGCCCGGAAGAAACGACAAAAAAATGATGGTGCAGCCAGTGGCACGCTGAAAAGGAGACAAAAGAACAAAACAACAGGGTTGCCGTTAAAAGGGCAACCCTGTTATACCGTATGATAAAACATACAAATATCCTGAATAAAAAATATGCCTGATTTACGTCAGGCGGATTCTATACCGGAATAACCAGCCAGCCAGGCCGTTGCCATTTGCCCGCTTATCCGAAATAATAAAGGAACTGTGCCTCGCCTTTCAGTGCGGGTTTACGCTGGCCTTCAATCTCGATGGCAAAATCAATGTAAGCCTTGCATATACCACGAAGGCTCTCTATTTTAGCCAAATTAGCCACCAGTCGCACCCTGCTTCCTGACAGAACAGGCTGTCCGAACCGCATCTTATCCATGCCATAGTTAACCATCATCTTCAGATTGTTCACGGCAATAATCTCATTCCACAGGTAAGGCAGCAAAGAAAGTGTAAGGTATCCGTGCGCAATGGTACTCTTATAAGGGCTTTCGGCCCTGGCGCGCTCAACGTCAACATGAATCCACTGGTGGTCAAGGGTTGCATCGGCAAAGGCATTTATACGTGGCTGATCGACGGTGAGCCACTCTGAAACACCCAGTTGCCTGCCCTCGTAAGAGGCAAATTCTTCATAAGAATTGATGATAGTTTTTTCCATTTTCGTCTGTTTTTTTGATAAATTCAGGCTGCAAAATTACGCAAATGCTTGCACATAAAGAAAGGAAATGTGTAATTTTGCACCACGTATGAGGCATATTATCTTCGATTTAGGCAACGTTTTGGTGCGTCTTAATACCGAAGCGTGCAGACTGGCATTTCAGAAAATTGGTATGGGAACGCTGTCCGACCACAGCAATTGTGAAGCCCGCGAAGTACTTCATCAGCTGGGGCTGGGGCTTATCACGGCCGAAGAGTTCTGCCGGAAGGCGCGCGAACTATCAGGGTCGCAGGCTTCCGACAAAGCCATTTACCAGGCAGCCAACGTTATGCTTGCTGAAATTCCCGACCGTAAAAAGTGCCGGCTGCTCGAACTGAGGGCACAGGGGTACAGCGTTTACCTGCTTAGCAATACCAATTCTATACACTGGGACTATTGCACAGGCCAACTATTTCCCTATAAAAATTATGGTGTGGCCGACTATTTCGACCGTATTTTCCTGTCGCAAGAGATGCACTTGCAGAAGCCCCACCCCGAAATATTTCGCGAAGTATTGCGCCAAACGGGCATCAAGGCAGAAGAAACGCTTTTCATTGATGACCTCGCCGAAAACTGTGAAGCCGCAAGAACGCTGGGGTTTACGGCCTTTCAGAACACCGGTTTTGATGCCTGGGAAGAGGCTTTAAATCATTATTTGTTATAGAGAACGCGTTTGTCGGCCTCTCTATACCTTATTATAATATAGGTTCTACACCATGATTAAAGAGACCATCTGCTGTCATTATCATGCTATAACATCATTATGATGTTACCTCTACCCCAACGGCACAGACATTCCACCCCATTAAAAAACACTAATAATGGGGCACTCTCCAGCCCATAACACATATTTTTTGTAATTTCGCTTACGTTTTCAAAACGTAACCATGATTGAATTGAACAGCAGTTTCGGCGTTAACGCGCTGAAAAAACTCTATAAAACGATTTTCATTCTCACCATTGTCACAACGCTTACAGCCTGTGGAGAGGATAAGAAAACGCCGGACTCTACGGCCCAATCCACCCCAAAGTCGATACCTGTTGATACAGCTTTGAAACAGCGTCTGGCCAAATTTGCATCGGCACGCCGGCCAAAAGGCAACTTCGGTATGTATATTTACGACCTCACTGCCAACAAACTGGTATTTGCCGACCATGAGAACCTCGCGCAGCCCATTGCGTCAAACACCAAGCTCCTTTCGGGCGTGGCTGCCCTTCACAGGCTTGGAACACGATACAAATATGCCACATCGCTTTATATCCGCGGCACCATCAGCAACGGTTTGTTACACGGCGACGTTATATTTAAAGCAGGTTTAGACCCGCTTTTGCAGCCTGAGGGGCTTGACATGTTTGCCAAAGCCCTGAGCCGCAAAGGCATTACGCGTTTCGACGGGCATTTAATTTTCGACCTTGTATTGCGTGAAAAGGTGAAGGCTGAGGTGCACTGGTATCCCTGGGACTTGGCATTCTCACACTATGGCCTGCTGTTTAAGGGCGAAGATAAGGTGCGACAGGCCTTTAAACAGGCTTTAAAGGCACGTGGAACAGCCGTGGATGACCGTCAGATGGTGAGCGCACGCACACCTCGTGACGCCCACTGCATTTTCCGTTTCTACCGTTCGGTAGACCGCATTACACAACTGATGTGGAAGAACAGCAGCAATACGCAGGCTACATCGCTGCTTTATACCCTTGGCCATACGGCAGAACCATCGAATCCCGACATCGCTGCGGCCGGCGTAAACTATCTGAATCAATTCCTGCGCAGCGACTTAGGTCAGCGCGATACCTCGCTCGTTATTCACGATGGATGCGGTCTTTGCACCTGGAACAGGCTGTCGCCGAAAGCACTTGGTGCCGTTCTTATTTATGGCTATCGCCACAAAGACATTTATAAACAGCTGATGCAGAACCTCAGTATTTCAGGCGTTGACGGTACATTACGCCATTTAGTGAACGACCTGCGCATGCGAGGCCGCATACATGGCAAAACAGGAACCCTGTCACACCCCTACGGTATCAGTTCGCTGGCAGGCTATTGCCGCGGCAACGACGGCCATGACCTTGCCTTTGTATTGCTGAACAGCGATATGTCGGTGCTTGACGCACACGTGCTGCAGCGCAATCTCTGCAAGGCGCTTACGGCCAATTAAAATACTTTTTCGGGCTGAAAACTGAAAAAATATACAGTTTTTATTGCGGGAATCTTAATTTTTATTTATTTTTGCCAAAAGTTAATATCGGCAGAGACAGCCGTCGGGGTTGTCTCTCTGCGATTTTTTCATGAGAAT
>CALIIG010000135.1 GCA_938018155.1 uncultured Prevotella sp. | reverse complement strand
GTCTTGTCTAACCGAAGTAAACAAAAGGCAATATAACAGAAAAGGTATGCCTTTTGAAGCATACCTCTTTCCATTTGATGCGGTATATAAAAGTAAAACCTTCGTGTAAGCTGTTATTTATTCAGAACAGCTTTTAAGAATCGTGGGGTATACCCCTTTTTGCTTTTGGCTATTTGTTCGGGTGTTCCCGTTGCCAGCACCCGGCCTCCGCCGCGTCCACCTTCAGGACCCATGTCAATAATATAGTCGGCAAGCTTAATAACGTCAAGGTTATGCTCTATAATTAGTACCGTGTTTCCACTGTCAACCAACTTCTGTAACACACCCATCAGTATGTTGATATCCTCAAAATGTAAACCCGTGGTAGGCTCGTCAAGTATGTACAGCGTTTTACCAGTCTCCCTTTTGCTAAGTTCGGTAGCCAGTTTTACGCGCTGACTTTCTCCACCCGACAGGGTAGTGGAGCTTTGTCCTAAACGTATATATCCCAATCCTACATCCTGCAGGGCTTTAATTTTGGAAAGAATTGAAGGCACGTTCTCAAAAAATTCAACTGCCATATTTACCGTCATGTCGAGCACATCAGCAATCGACTTTCCCTTATACCTTACTTCAAGTGTCTCCCTGTTATAGCGTTTACCGTGGCATACCTCGCAGGGTACCATTACATCGGGCAGGAAATTCATTTCGATGGTTTTGTAACCATTTCCTCCGCATGCCTCACAGCGTCCCCCTCTTACGTTAAACGAGAAGCGGCCGGGCCTGTAACCCCGTATCTTTGCTTCAGGAAGATTGACGAAAAGTGAGCGTATATCGCTGAAAACACCAGTGTAAGTGGCAGGGTTTGAGCGTGGTGTTCGTCCTATCGGACTTTGATCAACGCTCACCACCTTGTCGATATTGTCTATACCTTCAACCCTGTCGTAGGGCATAGGCTTCTTTAATGACCTGTAAAAATGCTGCGAAAGCAGAGGCTGTAACGTTTCGTTGATAAGGGTTGATTTGCCTGAACCCGACACGCCCGTTACCACAATAAGTTCACCTAACGGAAATTTTGCATCAACATTCTTCAGGTTATTTCCCTTCGCACCATAAATATCGATGCTCTTTCCGTTGCCTTTGCGTCGCTCTTTTGGCACAGCTATGGTACGTGAGCCGTTTAAATATTGCGCTGTAATGGTTTGTGTCGTCAGCATTTCAGCGGGTGTTCCTTCAAAAACTACTTCGCCACCCTTACGCCCTGCGCGCGGTCCGATGTCGATAATCCAGTCGGCAGCCCGCATCATATCTTCGTCATGTTCAACCACAATCACCGTATTGCCCAGGCCCCGTAGCTCTTTTAACGAATTGATAAGCCTTTCATTGTCGCGCTGATGCAGCCCGATACTCGGCTCGTCAAGGATGTAAAGCACGTTGACAAGTTGCGAACCAATTTGCGTTGCCAGGCGTATTCGCTGACTTTCACCGCCTGAAAGCGAACCCGACTGGCGGTTGAGCGAAAGATAATCAAGCCCAACTTCGAGCAGAAAATTAACACGGGTTTTCAGCTCTTTTACTATTTCGTGGGCTATTTGCTGTTGTTGGGGCTCGAGATGCTCCTCAACATGGTCGAGCCATTCTTTCAGTTCGACAATGTCCATATTGGCTGCCTGCGCAATGTTTTTGTCCCAAATTCGATACGATAAGGCTTCACGTTTCAGTCGTTGACCGTGGCATTCGGGACACTCTGTTTCGGCAAGGAACTGCGATGCCCACTTCTGACTTGCAGCCGAATCGTCAGTTTCCATTACCGTTTTCAGATATTTGATAACACCGTCAAAGGCTACAAAGTAGTCGCTCGAGGTGTGAATAATGTCCTTGTCAATGCGTATGTTTTCCAAAGTACCGTTGAGAATTTCGTCGACAGCCTCCTGCGGAATATCCTTATATGGCGTTTTAAGCGTACAATCGTGTTTTTTTAATATGGCGTCTATTTGCCAGAATATCATCTGATTCTTGTATTTCCCAAGCGGAATAACGGCTCCTTCGTAGATGCTTATATTGGTATCGGACACTACTTTCTTCATATCAATTTCGTCAATTATACCTAATCCCTTACACTTGGGGCAGGCACCTTCAGGCGAATTGAACGAAAAAATATTGGGTGCAGGCTCACCATACGAAAGCCCTGTGACGGGATCCATCAAACGTTTCGAAAAGTTACGGGTTTCTTCGCTGTCCTTATCCATAACCATGATAACGCCGTCGCCTTGTTTCATAGCCGTAGCGACGGTGCGTCGTAAGCGTTCGTCTTCATCGGGTTCAACCTTAAGTTTGTCGATTACCACCTCAATGTTGTGGTTTTTATATCGGTCAACCTTCATCCCTCTGACTATTTCCTTGATCTCTCCGTCCACACGGATGTAGAGATAACCCTTGCGACGCATCTGCTCAAAAAGCTCACGGTAATGGCCTTTGCGCTGTCTTACAAGCGGTGCAAGTATAAAAATGCGGC
>CALIIG010000134.1 GCA_938018155.1 uncultured Prevotella sp. | reverse complement strand
GACGACCGTCGAACGATGGGTGTGACGGCCGTCGTACGCGCTGCTGACGGCCGCCGAACGATGAGCCGACAAACATCATGACCGGAAAGAACAATTTAAAACACCCGCTCATCAGGCAATACCGCTACAAACATTACACTGTTATGCTGCATCAACGTCTGCTAAAAAAATTGAAGAAGGTGTTCTGCATACAAATTAATTGCGTAACTTTGTATATTATCATTAATTGGAAATATCAGGAGAACAAAGTTTTTCGTAACTTATTGACCGGCGTGAATAACAACAAGCTACGTTCCGGGAAACAGATATACAGGACATTATAGCCACACGAAATATGGACTTTAAACTTACTTCAAAATATAAACCCACAGGCGATCAGCCTCAGGCCATCAAACAATTAAGCGACGGAATAAAGCGGGGTGACGCGGCACAGGTGCTGCTCGGCGTCACCGGCTCGGGCAAAACCTTTACAATGGCCAACGTCATTGCCAATGCAGGCAAGCCCACGCTCGTGCTTAGCCACAACAAAACACTGGCTGCTCAGCTGTACGAAGAGATGAAAGGGTTCTTCCCTTACAACGCTGTCGATTATTATGTAAGCTATTATGACTACTACCAGCCGGAAGCATACCTGCCCTCTTCTGACACATACATCGAAAAAGACCTTGCTATAAACGAAGAGATTGACAAGTTAAGGCTGGCAGCAGTAAGCGATTTGCTGTCAGGCCGTAAGGATGTAATTGTTGTATCATCGGTTTCGTGTATCTACGGTATGGGCAGTCCCGTCGCCATGCAAGAGAGTATTATACATATCAAACGCGGGCAACGTGTAGACCGTAACGTATTTTTACGCAAGTTGGTAAACGCTTTATACGTCAGGAATGATATTGATTTGCAGCGCGGATACTTCGCGGTGAAGGGCGATACAGTGAATATTGCCATGGCCTATTCGGACTATGTGCTGCGCATTACCTGGTGGGACGATGAGATAGACAGCATAGAAGAGGTTGACGCCATAACGATGCGCCGCCTGCAAACCTTTGAAGAGTATGCCATATATCCCGCCAATCTGTTCGTTACAACGCCCGAGCAAACCAGTCGTGCCGTTCATCAGATACAGGATGACCTGAATAAACAGGTTGACTTTTTTGAGGAAACGGGCGACCATGTGAAAGCTCAGCGCATAAAAGAACGTGTTGAATATGACATAGAAATGATTAAAGAGCTGGGGCATTGTGCAGGAATAGAGAACTATTCACGCTATTTTGACGGGCGTCAGCCGGGGCAACGACCTTGCTGTTTGCTCGATTTCTTTCCAAAAGATTACCTGATGATGATTGACGAAAGCCACGTAAGCGTGCCACAAATCAGTGCCATGTATGGCGGAGACCGTGCCAGAAAGCAGAACCTTGTGGAATATGGTTTCCGTCTGCCCGCCGCCTTTGACAACCGTCCACAGCGTTTTGAAGAGTTCCATGAGATGATACATCAGGTAGTTTACGTATCAGCAACGCCCGCCGATTACGAATTAAATGAGGCCGAAGGCGTTGTGGTTGAACAACTAATACGACCTACTGGTTTGCTCGATCCGGAAACAGAGGTGCGCCCTTCTGAAAATCAGATTGACGATTTACTGGACGAAATAGTTACCCGTAGCAACAGAGACGAACGCGTTCTGGTAACAACGCTGACCAAACGCATGGCTGAAGAGCTTACCGAATTTCTGTTAAACCATGGTGTTAAGGCCAATTACATACACAGTGATATAAAGACTTTGGACCGTGTTAAGATTATGAGCGACCTGCGTGCCGGCGTATTCGATGTGCTTGTAGGCGTAAACCTGCTGCGCGAGGGGCTTGATTTGCCGGAGGTTTCGCTCGTAGCCATTCTTGATGCTGACAAGGAAGGCTTTTTGAGAAGCCGGCGAAGCCTCACACAAACGGCCGGCCGGGCAGCCCGAAACGTAAACGGAAAGGTTATCATGTATGCCGACAGCATAACCGACAGCATGAGACAAACCATAGATGAAACGGCAAGAAGACGAAGCATACAGCTGAAATATAACGAGGAACACCATATAACGCCACAACAAATCAGAAAAGATATTAAGAGCATTCTGCCACTCGAAGGCGATGAAGACTCTCAAAACACGGCTATTCCAAAACACAAAACCGCACAGGCTTATATGGAACCGGAAGGCGTTGCTTTTGCTGCCGACCCCATTGTTAAGCAGATGACACGCCCCGAACTGCAAAAAAGCATAGCAAATACCAAAAGATTGATGGAAGAAGCAGCGCACAATCTTGACTTTATTCAGGCTGCCCAATACCGTGATGAAGTAATAAGGCTTGAAAAACAATTGGAGCTTAAATAGGGGAAACAACCATCAGCATGAGCAACAATAAACGTTAAATCAAAGGTATATAACGCGTTTCACGGCATTATTTAGTAATTTTGCCTTAAATATATCCATTTAAAACATCAGTTTGCATGAAAACTTGTTTGCTCGTCATCATGACTTTTCTTTCACTCTCAGCACCGGCACAGAACAACAAATGGGAAAATCCCGAGCAGGTACAGCAGCCTGAGAAAGAGGCTAAAGAGGGGCGTCAACAAAAAAACAAATCGACGTTAGCTGATGAAAAGTACCTCGCTGGTGCAGTTCCGGAGGTTGACGGGCACGTGGTATTTACATTAAGCAAAGATGTACCGGGACAAAGTGCAAACGAAATATATCAGAAACTTTACGGTATCATTGATGAAATTGTAAAGGAAACCCAAACCGACGGTCTGCAACCCGGGAGCAGAATAGCTGCCGTTAATAAAGAAGACCATATCATTGCTGCCCGAATGAAAGAATGGCTGGTATTTTCGAGCAATGTCTTTTCACTTGATCGTACGGAATTTAACTATACCCTCATTGCACAAGCCACCAACGGACATCTGAAGGTTACGATGGAACGTATCAGATATGCCTACGAAATGAACCGGCGTGAAAACCGTGGTTTCGAGGTGTCGGCAGATGAATGGATTACTGATAAGGAGGCATTGAATAAACGACGAGATAAGTTAGTTAAGGTCAACGGGAAATTCCGTATAAAGACCATCGACAGAAAGGATAATATTTTCAATCGTATCTGCAAGGCCCTCGGCATTGATTATTAACAAGGTTGCGGCCGTCGCCGTCGCCTTACATTCAAAAAACGAAACATGATAGAAGACAAGGAACAATATCTTCAACGCCGACACAGAGGCGAAGATAACAATAACGAAGACCGCTTCAGAACTGTGCGCCAGTGGCTTAACATTATTTTCATGACAGGTGCCATAGCCGGAGTGGCTGTGTATCTTACACAAACCAACCACACGTCAGGCATTGTCATCATACTTGTAGCCATGTCTTTCAAAATCATTGAGTGCATTTTACGGTTTATTCGCTAAATGAAGAAGCTATTTTGCCTGTTTCTTTTGCTCGTCGTTACCAACGGTTTGTTCGCACAAATACGTCAGGATGACACAGGCTATAACTCGATTGATGCCAACGGTAACATCAGTAATCAGCACGACCGGCGTCATACAGCCGACTCGTTGGGCACGGATAAGGAAATTCCCGAGGGGATTTACGTTTGGACAATTGACCGCCGATTCGGCGACCGTACGGCTGCAAAGCCCGATACTTTGCAGCATATGTTCATGAACTCCATATTTACAACAGGCTTAAGAGGGGAATATAACACAACCGGTAACTTAGGTTCGCCACGACAAGCACGTATATTTATTGATCGAAAAGAGGGTGAAAAGTTTATCTTTATCAATCCATACGACTTCGTGATTACGCCCTTAGAACACTTCCTTTTCACCAATACCCTCTCGCCTGTCACCAATCTTTCATACAACAATTGCGGAAACAGAATCAACGGTGAGGACCATTTTAAAGCCCTTTTTAGCGTTAATGCAAGCAAGCGATTAGGCGCAGGCTTTAAGTTTGACTACCTTTACGGCCGTGGTTACTACGATAGTCAGTCGACGTCGCACATTAATTATACGATGTATGGCAGTTATCTGGGTGATCGTTATCAGGCTCATTTGCTGATTACAACATTGCATCAGAAAGTTGCTGAGAACGGTGGTATAACGAATGATGCCTATATTACCCATCCCGAATCGTTCAATGAAAACTTCGCTACTTCTGAAATTCCAACCATGTTAACGCGCAACTGGAACCGCAATGACAGCAGAAGATTGTTCCTTTCGCACAGATATAACCTGGGATTTAACCGCAAGGTGCCCATGACGCCGGAGGAAATCAAGGCTCGTAAGTTCGCGCTTGCCGCCAAAAAAGAAAAGGAAGAGCGCGAGGCCAAGGAGAAAGCGATGAAAGACGCCAGCGAAGACGTGGACAAAGCAGATTTGGATAAGGTAACCGTACCCACCAAATATGCAGGCCGTCCTGACGACGCAAAGATAGGAGAAAAGGCTGCTCCGACTGACTCTGCAATGGACAACTCGATACATTCGGGCCAAAGAATAAGGATAAACAGCAAGGCGGCAGCCGACAGTATGATGGCAAGCCAATCGAAAGCCAAGGCAGACACATCATGGGTAAAGAACGAATACGTGCCCGTAACCAGCTTTATCCATACCCTTGACTTCAAGAACTACCGGCGAATATATGAGGCATACAACGTCCCCGAGAACTATTTTCTGTATGCTTACAACGCCATGGAGAAGCTTCGGGGCGATTCTATCTACGACAGTACGATGAACTGGAGTCTGAATAACACCTTCGCCATCTCGCTTCTTGAGGGTTTTAACAAGTGGGTTAAGATGGGAGCTAAGGTTTTTGCCTCCCATAACCTTGACCATTATACCTTACCAGGCCTCAACGGCAGGAACATATGGAACGAGCATAGCATCGTAATTGGCGCGCAATTAAGTAAGACTCAAGGAAAAACTCTGCACTATAACGTGACGGGAGACTTCGCTACAGCCGGATATAATATAGGAGAAATACACGTCGACGGCAGCGTTGACGTCAACTTTCCATTATTCCGTGACACGATGACTCTGGCGGCATCGGGATTCTTCCACCACGAAAAGCCCGACTTCTACTACCGCCATTATCACGGCAAACACCTGTGGTGGGACAATGACGACCTCTCAATGACCGATCATTTCAG
>CALIIG010000133.1 GCA_938018155.1 uncultured Prevotella sp. | reverse complement strand
TTGGATAAGGCTGGTGTAAGTCGCGACCTAAAGGTCAATGAATGGACTGATGATCAGGCAGCTAAAATCCGTGAAATTATCGGTGCTGAATTTAAAGTAGAAGGTGATCTTCGTTCGGAGATTCAGTTGAATATTAAGCGCCTTATGGATATAGGTTGCTATCGTGGAGTTCGTCATCGTAATGGTCTCCCTGTTCGCGGCCAGAGCACTAAGAATAATGCTCGCACCCGAAAAGGAAAGAAGAAGACTGTTGCTAATAAGAAGAAGGCTACTAAGTAATCAGGGAGAAACTTAATTATGGCAAAAACAAAAGCAACATCTAAGAAAAGGAATGTAAGGGTTGACGCTGTCGGGCAGCTTCATGTCCACAGCAGTTTCAACAATATTATTGTATCACTTGCAAATAATGAAGGTCAGGTTATTTCTTGGTCATCAGCAGGCAAGATGGGTTTCCGTGGTTCGAAGAAGAATACTCCTTATGCAGCACAGATGGCCGCAGAAGATTGTGCAAAAGTAGCTTTCGGTCTTGGCCTTCGTAAAGTTAAGGCTTATGTGAAAGGTCCTGGCAACGGCCGTGAGAGTGCTATTCGTGCAGTTCATGGTGCAGGAATTGAGGTTATGGAAATTATTGACGTTACACCGCTTCCACATAACGGATGTCGTCCACCTAAACGTCGTCGTGTATAATTTGAATACAAAGATACAATAGATAAAAGTATTAAAATATGGCAAGATATATAGGTCCAAAGTCTCGTATTGCACGCCGTTTCAGCGAGCCCATTTTCGGCGCAGATAAGGTATTATCCAAGCGTAATTTCCCTCCAGGACAACATGGTAATGACCGCCGTCGTAAGCAGTCTGAGTACGGTTCCCAGCTCGCTGAAAAACAAAAGGCAAAGTATACCTATGGCGTTCTTGAGCGTCAATTCCGTAATTTGTTTGATAAGGCTGCCAAGAGTGATGGTATTACGGGTGAAGTCTTACTTCAGCTTCTTGAGAGTCGTCTTGATAATGTAGTATTTCGTTTGGGTATTGCACCTACTCGTGCTGCTGCTCGCCAGATGGTAAATCATAAGCATATTACGGTTGATGGTAAATTAGTAAGTATTCCTTCTTTTTCTGTAAAACAGGGTCAGATAGTTGCTGTTCGTGAGAAAGTAAAGTCTCTCGAAGTGATAGAATCTGCGCTTGCTGGTTTTAATCACAGCAAGTACCCTTGGTTGGAGTGGGATGAAAATACCAAGAGTGGTAAGTTCCTGCACAGACCAGATCGTGCAGACATTCCTGAGAATATTAAGGAGCAGTTAATCGTTGAGTTGTACTCTAAACAATAAATCATTAATTTAATGGCGATATTAGCATTTCAAAAACCTGATAAAGTTGTGATGCTGGAGGCTAATGACCAGTATGGAAAATTTGAGTTCCGTCCTCTCGAGCCTGGCTTTGGTGTTACCATTGGTAATGCCTTGCGACGCATTCTTCTTTCCTCGCTGGAGGGTTTTGCTATTAATACTGTGCGTATAGCAGGTGTTGAGCATGAGTTCTCTTCAGTGCCAGGTGTTAAGGAGGATGTTACCAACATCATCTTGAATCTCAAACAAGTGAGATTCAAGCAAGTAGTAGACGAATTCGAGAACGAGAAAGTCAGTATCACCGTTGAGAATTCTACGGAGTTCAAAGCTGGTGATATAGGTAAGTATCTGACTGGATTTGAAGTGTTAAACCCAGAATTGGTGATTTGTCATTTAGATTCCAAGGCGTCTGTCGAAATTGACTTAACTATCAATAAGGGGCGTGGTTATGTTCCTGCTGATGAGAACCGTCAGTTCTGTACTGATATTAATGTACTTCCTATCGATTCTATTTACACCCCTATCCGTAATGTAAAGTATAATGTTGAGCCTACTCGTGTTGAGCAGAAGACCGACTATGATAACCTCATCATTGAAGTTACAACGGATGGTTCCATTCACCCGAAGGATGCACTGAAAGAGGCTGCGAAGATTCTTATCTATCATTTCATGCTGTTCTCAGATGAAAAGATTACTCTTGAGAGTTCCGACTTGGATAGCAATCAGGAGTTTGATGAAGAAGTGTTGCACATGCGTCAATTGTTGAAGACAAAACTTATAGACTTGAATTTAAGCGTTCGCGCATTGAACTGTCTTAAGGCTGCTGATGTTGAAACACTTGGCGATCTTGTACAGTATAACAAGACTGACCTTCTGAAGTTCCGTAACTTTGGTAAGAAATCGCTCTCGGAGCTTGATGATTTGCTCGAGAGTCTGAATCTGTCGTTTGGAACTGATATTTCGAAGTATAAACTGGATAAAGAATAAAATCCACTTGGGAGTCCTGTAAGTCATGCAGACTTTTCTGGCTCCTGTTTAAAGACAAAACGAAATGAGACATAATAAAAAATTCAACCATCTGAGTCGTACTGCATCTCATCGTGCAAGCCTGTTGGCAAACATGGCTTCGAGTTTGATCATGCGCAAAAGAATCACTACGACTCTCGCAAAGGCAAAAGCTCTTAAGAAGTATGTAGAGCCGCTGATTACCCGTTCTAAGAATGACACTACAACTTCACGTCGTGTAGTGTTCCGTTACTTACAGGATAAATATGCTGTGAAGGAACTCTTCGGTGAGGTCGCAGCTAGGGTGGCCGACCGCCCTGGAGGCTACACTCGTGTTATCAAACTTGGCACACGTCAGGGTGATGCTGCTTCTATTGCTTTTATTGAACTTGTCGACTTCAATGAGAACATGGCAAAGACGCCTAAGGCTGAAAAGAAGACCCGTCGTAGTCGTTCAAAGAAAGCTACAGCTGCTGCAGAAGCAGAATCTGTTAAAGCTGATGAAGCTCCTGTAGCTGAGGTAACGGAGAAGGAAGAAACGAAGGCTGAATAATTGACAGAGTTCTATAAAAGAGGCTTGGTAAGATTTCTTACCAAGCCTCTTTTGTGTGCATAAATTGGGTTGATGTGATGTGGTAATAATGTCTCTTCAATGCATATAGCGGATGTAAATGTTGTAATAGTAAAAAGGATTGGTATTACAGCTGATTCTTTTCAAATATATGTTTGTATTTAAAAGTCGGTCCCACCTCCGTCATGCTCGCCCCCTGGCTTGTAGTTATCATCTTTATTTATAGGGTTTGTTAGCTCTGGTTGTGTTGTATTTTCACTGTTCCTCATAAAGATTCTATTTAATAACCTTAATTTTTCGGCGTAACGGACATTGGGCAGACGGGAAACATCCCGGGTTTTAGTAACAGACATTTGGGCATACTGCTAATTCCTGTCTGCCTTTTCATATTCAGGAATCTATCTATGAACCTCTTTTTATGGGTTTCCTTCATTCCATGATAATCGTGCAGTGCCCTTTTAAGCTGTGGTTGAATCCTTCCGGAAGATTTGCGTATTGGAGCCTTCCCCAATGCCTTGATGTGCTTCTTTGGCCGTGTCACCTTTTCCCTGCAGCCATCTCTGCCCCGGTTGGCCATGTCTTCCTCTGAATCGGGTGCCGATTTCTTCCGTATGCCCATCATCTTTTTCCCCGTATAGCCGTCAAAACCGGTTTTCTCTTATTTGTAAAATAATATTGCTATTTCAGAGCGTGTAGCTGCATTATTTCCAAGCGGGAGGAGGGACGGTCCGAAATACGCCGATTTTGAAAGTTTTTTCAGCCAACTCGTAATCGGCTGATAACAAGTATATTATAAAAAGGTGTTGTTTTTATATATAATAACATGCAGATTTTGGAAAAATAACGTTGTTTTTGTACAAAAAGGTTGGGACTTCCTGTTTTTCGGCCTAATGGACATTTGGCAGGCGGAAACCTCCCGAATGTCCTTTATTTATTATCTCTGCGGCATTTATTGGCAAAGAAGATTCCATATCAGCTTTTGATGAATGGAAAAAGTATTTGGATGAACGGACTCTGCTAATATCTGACACGACAACCCATACACATAGAAAGCCAATAATTGTGAGATGTTCTGTAAAGATACACCTGAAATAGCTTTACATTTATGAGAAATATCCGGGATTGGAGATATTCTCAATACGACAAGCTTTTTGGCAGAATTTAGCAAAAAAAAGGAAGAATAGGATTTTTATATCAGTATAACTTCATATTAATTTTGTTTCATAAAATTTAAATCTATGAGGAAGTTTCTGATTTTTTTATTGATGTCGTGGCCAGCTCTTATTTATGCTGATATTGTAGAGACTCTTGTTTCGGGGAGTACTCAACTTTGCGTTGATGAGATTAACAAAAATGAATATGTCGTAAAGTTTACCGCTTATGGAGTGACTTTTAACCCGGATAATATAACTAATCCTGTATTGGTAATCGATGCCAAGTATAAACGATTCTTCTGTCATTATACCAGTTACTTAAGAGATGGAGATAACATCGTGATGATTTCTCATGTTACACTCACACCATCTACTATTGTGATGGAAGTCAGAGACACATATGTTCCTAAGAGTGATGGAGCATTTGAACTATCACGTAGTGTCAGGGTGAAGTCTTTAGGTACGTCGCCTTATACTAAGGGCTTTTGGACGTCTTTTGGAGTTCAGTTCTCTTCATCCGACTCCCTTCTGGATTACGACTATTTCATACCGGGAGTATGGTATAGGACAAATTTCCTTGCAGCAGGTAATCTACCTTCGTATCTTCCTCAAAAGAACGATAAGAGTTTCTTATATAGAGATGACCGCACCCCGCTCCCCGTGTTGGCTATGAGAAATAAGAATACGGGAGTTACAGTGACTATTGTGGATCTGGAGAGTATGTGTGAAACTATGCTAAGTGATGCCGCTGGTGTAAAAACCAATGTAGGTTATCAGTTTGGTGGTGTAGGTGTGGTGCAGTATGATAAAACATCATGCTTCTCTGCTGTTGCAACATACCCGGGCAACGATAGCCATGCAAGTGGAGTGGGAGAAAGGCGGCATCCCTTTGCTATGGATGCAGATAAACATTACTATAAGATATACATTAGATTCTCACAGACTCCTAATTACGCGTCTGCTGTTAGTGGTGCTTGGATCAAAGCGTTCGAACTGTATAATCCCAAGATATACGCAGTGAACCTGTCGAATGCTTATAAGGTTATCACCAAGACATGTAACTATTATTACTTGTCTCCTAATAGTGTAAATAATGTAAATGTCCATAAACCGGGATTCCCTTGGAATGTGTTTCTCTATGGTAATTTCTCGACAAACTCATCTACCTACGAAATAGGATTTGTAGGAGCCCAGACAGAAGTAGGATATGCTCTGTTACGTGCTGGTATAGACTCTGACAACGCGTCCTATATAGCACACGGAATATCTGTTCTGGATTTTTGGGCTAATGAGGGACTAAGTGTTCTTGGATTACCCAAAACACGCTACTATGCAGAGAACGGTACATGGGATACTGGTGCCTATACCTCTTTACGTCAGGCTTGTACAGGTATGACAGCAATATTGGAGGCATGGTGTTATTACAAGAAGAATGGAAAAGATAAGACTAACTGGTTAGCTGCATGTAGAAAATTTGGCGATTGGCTCGTAAACCAACAAAATACAGACGGTAGTTGGTATATGGAGTATAATCCTTTCACTATATACGGCAATACGCATAGCGTAGGGAAGAGGACAAAATACCTGACGGTGTGTGCTCTGAGGTATTTGATAGAACTATATATCGTTACAGGAGATGATAACTATAAGGAAGCTCTCTATTCTGCTGCGGAATATTCCTATAAATATAATCATTCTATGTATTTCTATCTGGCTTCAGTCATAGATAATCCACAAACCATTGACAGCGAATCTGGCCAACAGGCTATGCAGAATTTTCTATCAATGTATGACTTTACAAAAGATCGTAAATGGCTTGATGCAGCTGAACAGGCAGCCATATACACTGCTACATGGACATTCATGCATGAGGTACCTGTCGAGTCTGACCAGACTGCAATAACAGATTGGCCAAAGGACCGGAGTATCGTGGGACAGCACCTTATAGCCATAGGGCACTCGGCAGCAGATTTTGGTTTTGCGTGGTCGTCTTTTGTTTACTATAGGCTCTATGTCATCACTGGTAAAGATATCTATTTAAAGTTAGCCCGTATTGCTGCACATAATACAAAACAGTCTATGAATCTCGGACAGACTCTATACCCTGGCCGAGAGGAGGGGTTACAACAGGAAGCTTTCCACATTGGAACTCTTCAGAATGGTCCTAGACGCCAAAACTCAGTGATGCAGGCCCTTACATGGAACTTTGCTGCACATTTGGATCCTATGATAAGATTTAAGGATGCTTATGGTAGAGTAGATTTGGAAGAAGTAGAACTTATGCCAAAGGAGGAAATCGTAAGGCTTGACGACCTGTATTCGTCCACTCAATCTGCCGATTACGGACAGGGCAAGACAAATGGTATAGAGATTAAAGCATTGGATGATGAAGAACCATGCGGGATGACCATAACTGATTCTCAGGGTAGTATGTTATTTAATAGCGTAGAAGGAAGTGATAACAGTAAGGCCGATAATGTAATGCGTCCTGGCAATGTATATATCATGACTTATTACTATAAGTCTGGTGCACAAAGGACAATTAAGTGTATGAAATGAAGTAATTAGAAATTCTCTTATTGTCTAACTAAATATTATTATTATGAAAAAATCATTTACTATTGTAGTGACATTATTTATTGCTACTGCAACATTTGCACAAATTCCTATCACAGGTAACGGTGATGGTCTTAAAGGGTCTTATTGGTATGGGAGTCAGGATTTCGGGAATCCTATTCCTGA
>CALIIG010000132.1 GCA_938018155.1 uncultured Prevotella sp. | reverse complement strand
TCAGCAAAAATGTAGTAACTTTGCAGGCGCAGGAATTTGATAATCATAAACTTTTTATACAATAACAATGATCAATTCACAGGACATAAAAATCGGAACTTGTATCCGTATGGACGGTGGTATCTGGAAGTGTGTCGACTTTCAACACCGCAAGCCAGGCAAAGGCAACACCGTTATGAACACCAAACTTAAAAACGTGGCCGACGGTCGTGTGCTGGAGCGTACGTTTCAGGTAGGCTTTAAACTTGACGACGTTCGCGTTGAGCACCGTCCTTACCAGTATCTGTATGAGGATAGCACGGGCTGCATTTTCATGAACCAGGAAACCTTTGAACAGATTCCCATAGCCCGGGATATGATTACCGGTGGCGAATTTATGAAAGAAGGCGACGTTGTTGACGTGCAGACCGATACGGCTGACGGCACCATCCTTTCGGCCGAAATGCCTCTTAAAACCAACCTCGTTATTACGCACAGCGAGCCTGGTGTAAAAGGCAACACAGCAACAAACGCTACCAAGCCCGCAACCGTTGAGACGGGTGCAGAGGTGCGTGTGCCGCTCTTCATTAACGAAGGCGAAACCATTACCGTTGATACACGCGACGGAAGCTACGTAGGACGAGTTACTGAAAAGTAAAAAAATAAAAGGGTAAAAAAGTAAAAAGGGTGCACGAAACGGCATTATCCTTTACTTTTTTACCCCTTTATTTTTTTACTTTTTTAATTTTTTACTCTTCAAACATGAAATATTCTATCATTGTTCCTGTATTTAACCGCCCTGAAGAAGTAGACGAACTGCTTCTGAGCCTTACGCAACAAAGCTATGCTAACTTTGATGTGGTTATTGTTGAAGACGGTTCACAGAGGCCCTGTAAAGGCGTATGCAACAAATACAGCGACAAGCTAAACCTGCAATATTTCATGAAAGAGAACAGCGGCCCGGGGCAGAGCCGCAACTATGGCGTTGAAAGGGCAACGGGAGAATATGTGATTATTCTCGACTCTGACGTTATTCTTCCACCTGAATATCTGGCTGCTGTTGATAGCGAACTGGCACAAAGGCCCTGCGATGCCTTTGGCGGACCCGACAGTGCACATGCATCGTTCAGCAACACACAGAAAGCAATATCCTACTCTATGACCTCTTTCTTTACCACAGGAGGTATAAGAGGTGGCAAGAAAAAGCTTGACAAGTTCTACCCTCGTTCGTTTAACATGGGCCTTCGGCGTGATGTTTATGAGAAGCTCGGAGGCTTTTCAAAAATGCGTTTCGGCGAAGACATCGACTTTTCCATACGTATTATTAAGGCCGGATATGCTACACGGCTGTTCCCTGACGCCTGGGTGTATCACAAACGGCGTACTGACTTCCGCAAGTTCTGGCGACAAGTATACAACAGTGGCATAGCACGCATCAACCTTTATAAGAAATATCCTGACAGCCTGAAGCTGGTACACCTGCTGCCTATGGTGTTTACGCTGGGCGTTTCACTGTGCCTGGCCGTGATGCTCATAGGTATAATTCTCTTTTTTTTAGGCCTCTATGGCATGCTTACCCCGTCTGCAAACGGATGCGCTACGGGGCCATTCTGCGCCATGGCAGGCGGCTTCGCCATCGGTTCTTTCGGTTTTTTCCCGCTCCTGCTGTACGCATTGATTATTCTTACCGATGCTACGATACACACCGGCAGTCTGCATATAGGCGTATTGGCCGTGCGGGCGGCCTACACTCAGCTCACAGGCTATGGCTGCGGCTTCCTGAATGCCTGGTGGAAACGGTGCGTTTTGAAACGCGGTGAGTTCGAAGCCTATAAGAAAAACTTCTATAAATAGCCCGTCTTTACTACTAACCCGATACAAATGGCAAGTCATAATCCCGATATATTAAAAAACAAACTGAACATCAACGAGTGGGCAGAGGAAGACCGCCCGCGCGAAAAACTGATGCGGTTAGGCGCATCATCGCTTACCGATGCCGAATTATTGGCCATACTTATTGGCTCGGGCTCGACACGTGAAAGTGCTGTTGACCTGACAAGACGCATATTAAGCGATTGTAACAATAACCTCAACACGCTCGGAAAAAAGCAGATTTCCGACCTCGTCAGCTACCACGGCATGGGCCCTGCCAAGGCTATTGCCATTGTTGCAGCCTGCGAACTGGGCAGGCGGAGGCGGGAATCGATGCGCGAAGAGCGGCCTAAGCTGGGGTCGGCAACGGCTATTTACAATTACATGCACCCGATATTGCAGGACCTTGATGTTGAGGAGTTTCATATCTTATTGATGAATCAGCAATACAGTCTTATTCGTGAGATGTGCGTTAGTCGCGGAGGCATTACCGAAACAGCAGTAGATGTGCGCGTCATTATGCGCGAATGCCTGTTCAATAATGCTACTATACTGGCCGTAACACACAATCATCCCAGCGGAAACCTGATACCAAGCAGTCATGATGACGAAATTACACGCCAAATAAAAAAGGCCTGCGACACGATGCGTATTTACTTTACCGACCACGTTATTGTAACCGACGGTAACTATTACAGCTATCATGAGGAGGGACGGCTGTAATATAAATGGTGCCATCTGGCCAATGAAAGCACGTGATATGTTGCGCATTTCGTTTTTTTTAAGTAAGTTTGCAGAAAACAAAATAAGCTATGACGCAAGAAGAAAAGACGAAAATAGAGGAGCGCATTGTTGATGTGCTGAAGACAGTATACGACCCGGAAATTCCCGTTAATATATGGGACTTGGGGATGATCTACAAAATTGATGTGCAGGAAGACGGTAATGTGAATGTCGATATGACCTTTACGGCTCCGAATTGTCCTGCAGCCGACTTTATATTAGAGGATGTCCGCACAAAAATTGAGAGTGTAGAGGGAGTCAATACAGCCAATATCAATCTGGTTTTTGAGCCTGCATGGGATCAGAGTATGATGAGCGAAGAGGCACGTATTGAGCTTGGGTTCGAGTAACAACTCGCTGTTGACGCCCCGTAATCAACCTGAAGCGGGATACTTCCCCGCCGTTTGAGAGCATGTCATTTTCCTAATCAAAACACCGCCGTATGAGAAAGAACGTTTATTTTTTGTCAGATGCACATCTCGGATCGCTGGCCATTGAGCACCGTCGCACACAGGAACGCCGACTTGTACGCTTTCTCGACAGTATCAAAGAGAAAGCATATGCCGTTTATTTGCTTGGCGATATGTTCGATTTCTGGAACGAATACCGGTATGTTGTGCCCAAAGGGTTTACCCGTTTCCTCGGAAAGTTGTCGGAATTAACCGATATGGGCGTGGAGATTCACTTCTTTACGGGCAATCATGACATTTGGACTTACGGGTATTTAGAGCAGGAATGCGGACTGATTGTGCATAGAAAGCCTCTCACTACCGAAATATACGGTAAGGAATTCTACCTTGCACACGGCGACGGACTGGGTGATCCGAACGTCAATTTCAGGCTCCTCCGAAAGGTTTTCCACAATCATGCCTGCCAAATTCTGTTTAATGCTATCCATCCGCGTTGGGGAATGGCACTGGGATTAAACTGGGCAAAGCACAGCCGTATGAAGCGATTGGACGGGAAAGAGCAGTCGTTTATGGGTGAAGATAAGGAATATTTGGTAAGGTGGACGAAAGAATACATGACAACTCACCCCAATATCGACTACTTTATCTACGGTCATCGTCATATCGAAATTGACTTAACGCTCGAACGTAAGGCTCGTATGCTGATACTTGGCGACTGGATTTGGCAGTTCACTTACGCGGTATTCGATGGCGAACACGTTTTCCTCGAGCAGTATATTGAGGGTGAAAGCAGGCCCTGACACGACAAAACGAGCCGTTAAACAGTATGTCCTGCCTCTTTAAACAAGTTATTAACAAGAAAAAAAAGCCTTAATTTCCTTTAGGTTTTCTGCCGTATATAAGACCGACATCACTAATCATCCACGGTGCTCTCACAAATTTCGGAACAAAGTTCTGGCGTTCAACATGCGATATGTAATTGATGTCGTCATACCCTTCTTTCCTCAAATCATCAAGTAATTCGTTGATATTGCCATACAATCTTCTCTTATCAAAAAGGTCCTGTAAAGCAAAGCATCCCCCTGGCTTCAATACTCGCAGAGCCTCACGGATAAGCATGGACTTGCAGGGTTGCGTTTTCACTTCGTGAAAAACAAAGTTACTCACAACGGCATCAAAAGTTTCGTCGGGGAAATCAAGATGAGAAGCGTCCCCATGCAAAAATTTTACCCTGTCCTTTACTTTTTCTATTTCCGCGTTCTGTTCGCACTGTTGTTGTGCATAATCCCATTCTTTGCCCCAATAATCAACCCCAACGATATGGCTTTTGGAAAAAAGCCTGGCACATTGTATACAAAGAGCTCCTGACCCGCAACCGATATCAAGCAGTTGTCCGGTGCCATTCCATTGCAGATGACTTATAAGAAATTCATGGATTCTTTCCATTAGTCTGCCGCCATTGAAAGAAAATGCTCTGCGACACATACACATATATGCAGTCATACTGAAAGCAACAACCGCTGTTAGGCAAAGAATTATATCCAATATTGCAAGATGTAACCAAACGTGCACTACTGCAAATAATGCAAAAACAAGAATAGTTATAGCTACCAATGCCCTTATTAAAGTCATGGGTACCCAGTTTCCATAATCAGTTTGCTGTCTTAAATTCTCTTTCATACGAAATTTTTATGTATTTAATAAAAAATAATTATCACGATAAAAAGCTTGTTTGATAGCAGGATCTCTTTGTCACATGCAGGAGTCAATGAGGTTATTGACATTTTTTAAGCAAATAGCAAGATATTAAAATATACACTATTGGCCAATAAAACTATGATAAAGGTAATACTTTTCATATCTTTCAATTCTTTCTTTTAATATGGTTTATAGTTTGGACAAAGTTAATTATAAACACCTTTACTTGCAATACTAAGAAATAATGAAATATATTTTATACAAATATCATAAGTCATCGGTATTGAAGAACGCCCTTTTTAAGTTTACTGTAAAGGGTATACATGGAATATAATAAAAAGACTTGCAACTGCATATCATCAGCAATTGCAAGTCTTTTGACTATATTAAAACGTTCTGGCAGACGCCAGAAAATCATTTCAAGACACTAATCGTCAAGCGGCTGGCCCGTAACCAGGGCAAGCGTATCGCGTGCAATGACAATCTCTTCATCAGTAGGAACAAGGACGACCTTGACCTTCGAGTCGTCTGCAGAGAGAATCTTCTCTACACCACGGCATTCGTTGCGCTCTTTGTCGAGCTTGATGCCAAGATATTCCATGTCCT